>CAKUSI010000352.1 GCA_934678955.1 uncultured Austwickia sp.
GATCATCTTCCGCGTGCCGTGGGTCGACGACAACGGGCGGGTGCAGATCAACCGCGGTTTCCGCGTCGAGTTCAACTCCGCGCTCGGGCCCTACAAGGGCGGGATGCGCTTCCACCCGAGCGTCTACCTGGGGATCATCAAGTTCCTCGGCTTCGAGCAGATCTTCAAGAACGCCCTGACCGGCATGCCGATCGGCGGCGGCAAGGGCGGCTCGGACTTCGACCCCAAGGGCAGGTCTGAAGCCGAGATCATGCGGTTCTGCCAGTCGCTCATGACCGAGCTCTTCCGCCACCTGGGTGAGCACACCGACGTACCGGCAGGCGACATCGGCGTCGGCGGCCGCGAGATCGGCTACCTCTTCGGGCAGTACAAGCGGATCACCAACCGGTACGAGGCCGGGGTGCTGACGGGCAAGGGCCTGACCTGGGGTGGATCCCAGGTGCGCAAGGAGTCCACGGGGTACGGCCTGGTCTACTTCGCGGACGAGATGCTCCGGGCGCTCGGGTCCAGCTTCGAGGGCCGCCCCGTCGTGGTGTCCGGGTCCGGCAACGTGGCGATCTATGCCTCCCAGAAGGTCATCGAGCTCGGCGGGCGGGTCATCGCGATGTCCGACTCGGGCGGTTACGTCGTGCACGAGCGCGGCATCAACCTGGAGGCGATGAAGGAGCTCAAGGAGCAGCGTCGCGGGCGGATCAGCGAGTACGTCGACCAGCACCCCGACGCCCGGTACGTGGCCGGCGGTCGGGTCTGGGACGTCCCGTGCGAGGTGGCGCTGCCCAGCGCCACGGAGAACGAGCTGGACCGGACCGGCGCGCTCGCCCTGGTCAAGAACGGCTGCCTCATCGTCGCCGAGGGCGCCAACATGCCGACCACGCCGGACGGGATCCGCATCCTGCGCGAGGCAGGCGTGCACTTCGCCCCCGGCAAGGCCGCGAACGCGGGCGGCGTGTCCACCTCGGCCCTGGAGATGCAGCAGAACGCGTCGCGGGACAGCTGGAGCTTCGAGTACGCCGACGAGCGTCTGCAGGAGATCATGAAGGGCATCTTCGGGTCCTGCATGATGACCGCAGAGCTGTACGGGATGCCCGGCGACTACGTCGCCGGCGCCAACATCGCCGGATTCACGCAGGTCGCGGACGCCATGCTCGCGCTGGGCGTGATCTGAGACAGCTGGGCGCTCGCCCCCTCTACAAGATCGGTACGGTCGCGCGGGCCCGGGCCACGACGTCCGGGTCCGCGGCCGCATACAGCAAGCCTTCTTCGTGGCCGAGGCGGGCACACACGCGGCCCAGGGGATCCGTGAGGACGCTGCGCCCGATGCCCAGAGGATCGGTGCCTCGCGGCGGCGTCCAGGCCTGGTCGCAGGCAAGGACGTACGCCTGCGCATCCATGGCGCGGGCGCGGGCCAGCAGGTCCCATTGCTCGGCCTTGCCGGGGCCCTCGCCCCACGACGCCGGCACGACGACGAGCTGCGCGCCCGCCCGGCCGAGCGCGGTGAACTGGTCGGCGAAGCGCAGGTCGTAGCAGGTGGCCAGCCCGACCCGGAACCCGGCGACCTGCGTCGTCACGATCTCCTGACCCGGAGCGACGGTGTCGGACTCACGGGCGCCGAAGGCGTCGTACAAATGGATCTTTCGGTATGTCACTTCCCCGTCCGGGCCCGTGAGCAGCAGCGTGTTGTAGACCCTGCCGTCCCCGGAGGGCTCGAACATGCCCACGACCAGCGTCAGGCCGTGCCGCGCGGCGATCCGGCGGACGCCGTCCGCAAACGGGCCGTCCAGCGGCTCGGCGACCGCGCGCAGATCCGTGCCGAAGCAGGCCATCGCCGCCTCGGGGAAGGCCAGCAACCTCGCGCCGCGGTGCGCGGCCTGGGCGGCGGCGTCGCCGAGGACCCGGAGGTTGTCCTGCGGGCTGCCGGTCGCGCGGATCTGGGCAGCGCACACGGCCAGCGGCGGGATCGACGATTCCGGCACCACAGGGGCGGGGCCAGGTGCGGGGGCGACAGCCACAGCTGAGAGTAAACACACTGGGCCGACCTCCTGGGCCCGGAACCCTCGGACGGCGCGGCGAGGCCCGCGGCGCCGCCGGACGCCGGAGCTCGTCTCCGCCGCCGTACGCGCAATCCCAGCTCCACCGAATCCTGAAAACCTCGCCCCGCCATAACCGCTCAGGTCGAGAGCCGTCGGGGCGACAGGCACAGGGAGTGCTGCCATGAGGTGAGCGGCAGAGGTAGGAGCCGGAGAGAGGCTGATCTGTTGGTGACAGGCTTCGGACGCGGAGCTGCTGCAAGGTGCGCGCGTGCCTGGTATGGCCCCCTCGGGAGGCCCGGCCGTGTCGCCGGCGCCCTCCTGCGCCGTCCGGCAGCCTGGGACCCTGCGATGGGCGCCCTCTACGCGCTCGCGATCTGGGTCGGCCGCCTGACCATGCCCACCGGGGAGGCGATGGCGATGGTCTGGCCGGCGGCAGGGGTCTCGCTCGTGTGGCTCACCCGGTATGCCAGGCGCGGATGGCGCGGGTGTCAGGTCGCGCTCATCGCCATGGTCGTCATCGCGACGGGGCTGACCTACCTGACTGGGAGCCCGCCCGCGATGGCCGCTCTCTACGGTGCAGCCAACACGATCCTCGCCGTGGTGGCGGCAGCGGTGCTCGTGCGCGGTCCCGGCGCCGACGGGGCTCGCCTCGAGTCTCCCCTGCGGCTCTACCACCTCGTGGCGGCGGCCGCCATCGCCTCGATCGTCAGCGCCCCCTTGGGTGCTGGGGGCCCGATGCTGCTGCTCGGCGCCCCTCCCGCGATCCTCGCGCAGTGGATCCTGCGGAATGTCATCAGCATCGTGCTCGTCGGGATCGTGGCCTTCCGGCTCGCCTCTCGTGGCCCCCGTGTGCTGCCGAAGTCGCGAACGCGTCAGCTTGCCGCGGCGTGCGCACTCAGCCTCCTCGCGTACGGGTTCGTCTACGTCGTGGCCGATGACGGCGTATGGCTGTTCCTGCTCGTACCCGTGAGCATGTTCGTCGCCCTGCGCTGCGACGTCCGCACCAGTTCTATGCACACCGTGTGCGTCAGCATCCTCACCATCGTGGTCACGGTGCTCGGCTGGGGTCCTCTGCAGGAGTTCCCGGGGGCGACGCGCGTGGTCATCGTCCAGGGCGTGGTGCTGGTGCTGTCGGTCGTGGCGATGACGCTGGTCCTGGACCGCGAGGAGCGCGCGCGCCTCACCGCGACCGTCGAGGCTCACCGACTCGCCTCCATGCACCAGGCGGAGCTGCTGGAGCGGCTTGTCGGTTCCCTTCGGGACGGCGTCCTGCTGGTGCAGGACGACGGGGCCGTCACGATGCGCAACGCCACGGGAGCGGCGATGCTGACCCGATTGGGGTCGAGCGACGACACGGTACCGAGTGCCTTGTTCGACCCGTCGTACGAGGAGGCTCGCCCCCTCAACCAGGTCTTCGCCGCGCACGAGGAGGTCAGGCAGGACGTCTCGATCCAGTGCGTGCGCGGGCAGGACGCGCACGCCGTCGGCGCTTCGCCCGACTGCGGCGTCCTCGCGCTGACAGCACACGGGCTGTCGATGTCGGAGGAGACGCAGGCGGTCGTCGTCCTGCAGGACGTGACCGATGAACGGCGGCGTACGGAGGAACTCAGCCGCTTTGCCGGCGTCGTGGCCCACGACCTGCGCAATCCTCTGGGAGCCATCGTGTCCTGGGCCGAAGTGCTGGGCGAGGAACTGGACGGGCATCCGGAGTACGGCCAGATGATCGAGCGCATCAGTTCCGCCGGCGCGCGGATGAACCAGCTCATCGAAGACCTCCTCGCCTATTCCGTCGCCCGGGGCGGCGACCTCACCACGGTGCCCGTCGATCTCCAGGCGCTGGTGGCCGAGGTGGCCGACGGCCAGCGGGACCGTCAGGACACCGCGGCCGACCCTCTCGTCACGGTCGACGCGCACGTGTGGGTCGATGCGGATCCCGCCGCGCTGCGTCAGGTGGTGTCGAATCTGGTGGGCAACGCGGTGAAGTACACGGCCCACGGTCTGCGGCCGAAGATCG
>CAKUSI010000353.1 GCA_934678955.1 uncultured Austwickia sp.
GCTGCGCACCATCCTGCGTCAGCCCGTCGCGCGAGCCTGACGGGGTCAGCCCCAACCGCTGCCGAAGGGCTTCCACGCCTCGAAGGCGATCGCGAACAGGCCTGCGGTGAGGGCCAACTTCAGGAGAGCGGCCACGAGGGTGGTGCGGCTCAGCTGTCGCCACGTCGTGCTCAGCTGCCACGCTGCACCCAGCCACGCGATCGCCGCCCAGACGCCCAGGCCCCACGTGAGGAGCAGGGCCGACGCCGCGCTCTCCTGCACCGTGAACTGCTCCGCGCGCACCAGGCGATCGGCCACCGTGCCGGTCACGAAGACAGCGAGCGTCAATCCGAGCGCCAGATGATTGAGGAGCGCTCCGAACGACGTCTCGCTCCGCGTCCCCCACGTCGTCGTGCCGTCGATCGTCATCCCCCGAGGTGTCATGCCCTCCACGGCGCGCCTCCCGGTGGGCTCTCGGCAAGGGGCCGGCGAGAGCCTGCCTGATCACGAGGTGGGCAGGCGACCGCCGTCCCGCGGCTCCCATCGAGGCGCTCGGTTAGGGTTTCGGCCATGCCGAGCGACGTGGGCCCCGGGGGCTTCAAGCCGGCCTACGCGAGGGCGCCGTTCGTCTTCGCGCTCGCGCGGGCGCGGGCGCTGCCGGGCCCGATCCTCATCGACCTCATGAGCGATCTCGAGGGCACCTCGTCGTCGAACAAGGCGCTGCTGCACCGGATGACGACCGGCGGGGCGTTGGAGCTGTCGCGCGTCGGACGGGTCGGGGTCTACCGGATGGCGGGTCGCCTGCTCGCCGGGTTCACTGCGGTCCGCGGCGACGGACCCCTGCGCTCGGGCGCGTGGGATGGCCGCTTCCACGCCCTCATCTACGACATCCCGGAGTCGCGCCGGCGCGAGCGCGACCGCTTCCTCATGGCGGCCCATCAGGTCGGCTACCGCACGGTCCGGCCGGGGGTGCTCATCAGCCCGACGGACGAGCACCAGGCGCTCGGCGGGCTGGGCGACCTCGGCGTGCTCGACGCCTGGATCACGTTCTCACCCGAGGAGACCCCGCAGCTCGTGGCGCAGGCGTGGCGGCTCGAGGAGTTCCGCGCCGAGTACGAGGAGGCGATCGCGGCCGTCGAGGCGATCCTCGACTCCGATCTCGATCGCATGGAAGGGGCGGAGGCTCTGCGCACGATGTTCGCCAGCGAGGCGCTGCGCACCGGACTCCTCCTGCGTGACGGCGCGCTCCCGGACGAGCTCACCCCGGCGGACTGGCCCGCGCGCCGTCTCGTCACTCTCGTGGACGAGGCCGAGCGGCGACTCGGAGGCGCCGCGGTCGCCTACGTGCAGGAGCGGATCGCGGCCGGCCCGCACGCCGGACTCGTCGAGGCGGACCTTTCCTGGCCGCACTGATGCGTATTGATCACGTTTCGTGGTTAGATGCGTAACAGTAGCCCCGGGGGTCGGAGGTCCTCATGAATGTCTCGACCGGCGCACTCATCGTCGGAGCACTCGGTCTCGTCTACGGCCTGTCGGCAGCCCGGCTCACGCGTCGCCCAGGCGGTGAACGATGGGCGGCGATCGGAGCCGTCGGCCTTCTCGTCGCAGCGCTCCTGCTCATCGTCCTCCCGTGGATGATGGGGAGGCCGTGGTGAGCGCCCGCGAGCGGGAGAGCATCACCTCGACGCGAGGTGCGCAGCTCACGGGCCTTCTCGCGGTGATCTATGGGCTCGGCGTCGCGTTTCTGCCGGACAGCCTCGGCACCGTCAAGCAGGTCTGGCTCTTCGTCGGCGCCGCGATCCTGCTCGTCCTCTTCGTCGCCTACCTCGTCATCCCGTTCGTGCGGTCGCTGCGCGGTTGAGGTCCGGAGCTTGCGGAACGCGGACAGGGGTGGAGTGGCAGGCGAGATCTACTCAACTCTCATCCGACGAGAGTAGAGATCGAGTAGAGATCGAGTAGCGCCTCGAAGCGTTGAGCCTGGAGGAAGTGCCCAGGTTGCGGGCGTAGCGTCGCGCAGATGGACTCCGACGGCTCGACGACCGCACAGCGCGCGGGAGCACCCCCGAAGCGAACCGCGTGGGGTCTGCTCGTCGGGCTCGGCGCAGGAGCGGCGACGGTCGGCGTGGCGGAGCTGATCGCCGGGATCATGGAGCGTTTCGGCGGCGCGAGCGGGACTCCGTCTCCGCTGGATGCCGTGGGTGGGGCCTTCGTCGATCGCACGCCCGCGTGGCTCAAGGACCTCGCGATCGGGCTCTTCGGGACCAACGACAAGGTGGCCCTCTACGTCGGGATCGCCGTGGTGCTCGTGCTGCTCAGCGGTCTCGTCGGGGTGCTCGCAGTCCGGCGGATCGTCGCCGGGGTCGCGCTGCTCGCGGCGCTGGCCGCCGTCGCCGCGGCCGCGGTGCTCTCCCGCCCCGACTCCGCCGGCACCGACCTCGTCCCCCTCGTCGTCGGCACCGTCGTCGGGCTGACGTGCCTGGCGATCCTCGCCGGACTGGCGCGTGGCCGCATCGCGCGTGCTGCGCTCAAGGCCTCATCGCAGGCCGGATCGCCCGTCGCGTCGCCGACCCATCCCGCGGTGTCCCGGCGCGCGCTGCTGGGCTCCGGCCTGGCCGCGACGATCGTGGGCGTGGCCGGCGTCGCCGTGGGCCGGGTCGTCGCGGAGGGCGCGCGCGGTGCGGCGCTGGCCCGGTCCGTCTTCGTCGTCCCGAAGGTCGCCGCGCCGGTCGCCGTCCCCGCCGGAGCGGACCTCGGCGTGCCCGGGGTGACGCCGTACATCGTGCCCAACGCCGACTTCTACCGGATCGACACCGCCCTCGTCGTGCCCCGGGTCGACCCGGCGACCTGGAGCCTGCGCGTCACCGGCATGGTCGAGCGCGAGATCACCCTCGACTGGGCGACCCTGCTCGCCAAGCCGATGCAGGAGGCGATGGTCACGCTCATGTGCGTCTCCAACGAAGTCGGCGGCACCCTCAACGGCAACGCGATCTGGACCGGTTGGCCCGTCCGCGAGCTCCTGCGCGAAGCCGGCGTCAAGCCCGGCGCCGACATGGTGCTGTCCCGCAGCATCGACGGCTTCACCGCCGGCACGCCGCTCGAGGCGCTCACCGACGACCGCAACTCGCTCATCGTCGTCGCCCAGAACGGCGAACCGCTCCTGCCCGAGCACGGCTTCCCGGTGCGGCTCGTCGTCCCCGGGCTGTACGGCTACGTCAGCGCGACGAAGTGGCTCACCGAGCTGAAGGTGACGACGTTCGCCCAGGACGAGGGCTACTGGACCCCGCGCGGCTGGTCCGCGCTCGGCCCGGTGAAGACCCAATCGCGGATCGACGTCCCCCGCCCCGGCGCGAGCATCCCGACCGGCACGGTCGCCGTCGCCGGGGTCGCGTGGGCCCAGCATCGCGGCATCACCGGCGTGCAGGCGCGGGTCGACGGCGGCGACTGGCGCAACGCGCGCCTGGGCACCGACGCGACGATCGACGCCTGGCGCCAGTTCGTCTACGAATGGCCGACGACTCCGGGCACCCACACGCTCACCGTCCGCGCCATCGACGCGACCGGCACTCCGGAGACGGCCACTCTCGCGCCGGTCGCCCCCGACGGCGCGAGCGGCCACCACACGATCACGGTGAATGTCACGTAGGTCGCCCTGCAGATGTCGGAAGGCAGACAAAGCGTGTGGATCTGCTACCCGACAACGGACAGCAGGACCACACGTTGTTTCGGCACCCGCGCCGAATCACCGCTGCCCCGGCGTCCAGGGCCGAAACCGGGCGAAAGCCCCTCAGATCGCAGGCAAGGACATCTCATGAGCAAGCGATTCCGCGTGGGCGACCACGTCACCTGGAACTCCGAGGCAGGCCACGTCTCGGGGTACATCATCACGGTCCACACATCGGACTTCGACTACAAGGGCCACACCCACCGGGCGAGCGAGGACGACCCGCAGTACGAGATCAAGAGCGACAAGACCGACCACATCGCCGCCCACTGTCCATGGCCGTGGCAAAGTCCCCACTGGTGGCCACGTGAGGTCCCCGCGGGTGGCCAAGTAGAAGTCCCCAC
>CAKUSI010000354.1 GCA_934678955.1 uncultured Austwickia sp.
CAGTCTCCCTGCCCGCGACCGCGGGCAACAGGACGACTCTCATAACGACTGGACCTACGAAACGGGGTCAGCCCACTGGCAGAAAACCCGCTACCCCGGTCCCATGCTCATGGCAAGCGACAGTTCCGGATGCCTGCGGTTCGGGAGTCTGCCGCGCGACGGGTTGGCTGCGTGTGGACGGGCAGACGATGCAATGCACCGTCTTGGTCCCACGGTCGCAGTCCGCGGTGACCCCGGCGTCCAGTTTCGTCCCGCACCCACGACACGTCCCTGCGTACCGGAGACGCAGCCGCTTGACCCCCTTGGGCTGCTCACCCAGCTCACCCATGGCTGTGACCCTACGGCCTCAAGCTGCACTCGTTGGAGGGGACCCGACGTCGGTTGAGTCACGAGGTCGGCCCTGACAGCCTGAGCGTATGACGTTCTCAGAGTCCGACCGCCGCTTCCTGACCCGGGCCGTCGATCTGGCCGAACAGGCCCTCGAGGCCGGGGATGAGCCGTTCGGGTCGGTGCTCGTCTCCCCCGAGGGCGGGGTCCTGTTCGAGGACCACAACCATGTCGCCGACGGCGACCACACCCAGCACCCCGAGTTCGCGATCGCCCGCTGGGCCGCGCAGCACCTCTCCCCCGAAAAGCGCGCAGGTTGCACCGTCTACACCTCCGGCGAGCACTGCCCCATGTGCGCCGCGGCGCACGGCTGGGTCGGGTTGGGCCGCATCGTGTACGCCAGCTCGTCCGCGCAGTTGGTCGAATGGCTGAAGGAGCTGGGCACCCCGCCCGGACCCGTGGCGTCCCTGCCCATCACGACCATCGTGCCGGGTGCCCTCGTCGACGGGCCCGACGAAAGCCTCGCCGTGCGGGTTCGGGACCTGCACGTCCGGCACCGCGCACAAACCGCCCACCAGAACGTGTGATGGGGCACACGTCCCGGCACGCTGGAAGGGACTCTGGGACAATCCCCTCATGACCGAACCCACCGGCACGGTTGCCTACTTCGAGTCTCCCGACGGCATCCTCCTGATCGGACCGGATGATGCCTTGGCCACGATCGATCGCGAGGCTGGGCAGTTGGCGCGGAAGTTGTCCGCGAAGAACGTGACGCGATTCACCGGGGTGGCGGCCACCGGGCTCGCGAAGGCTCAGGAACAGAGCGGTCGCTGGCTCAAGGCGACACCTGAGACGGCGGCACTGATCAAGAAGTTGGGGAGTTCGTCGTTCGGCAAGGACGGCCTTCTCGGCGGGGTGCTCCGTGGGGACAAGGGCCGCATCGTGAAGCACATGAAGTTCGAGAACCTGTCCAAGGCGGGCCTACTCACGCCGGCGGCTCCCATGGTGCTGGCCTCCATGGCCACCCAGTACGCCCTCGAGGCGGCGCTCGACGAGATCACGGACTATCTCCAGTCCCTCGACGTCAAGCTCGATCAACTGCTCAAGCAGCGCAAGACGGAGACCTTGGGGCAGCTGGGTGGGGCGTCCCTTGCAATCGACGAGGCGGCCACGATCCACGCGGCCACCGGGACGGTTTCTGCGGTCACGTGGTCCAAGATCCAGGCGGTGTCCTTGTCCCTGCAGACGATGCAGGCGGAGGCCGTGGCACAGGTGGCCGCGCTCGCCGACGACGTCGCTGCCGCTGGCGACGACACGGACAAGGCCGCCAAGGCACTGGAGCGGACGGAGAAGGACACCAAGTTCTGGCTCGCAGCGTTGGCACGCACCATGGCCCTCCAGGACCGCCAGTACGTCCTCGAACTCGCCAGGATCGGTGACGAGGATCCCCTCCAACTGGACGCCCACCGCGAGGGAATCACAGTCGCTCGCGCCGACCGGGTGCGGCGTGTGGTCGACAGCCTTGAGTCGATCGGCCGCGCAGTCAAAGGCGTGTCGACACTCTCGAACGCAGCCAAGGTGGCCAACCCGATCAACGCCCCCAAGATCGCACGGCACGCAGCTGCCGTGGAGTCAGCCATTGCCACGTTCGCCATCCACGCCGATCTGGAGCTCACGGGCCTGAGCGGGGTCCAGGACGCTTCATGGTGGGGCGCGGCCAGGGGCCTGATCGGTGAGGCGGCCGACGCCGTCGGTTCAGCGGGTGCCGAGGTTGCCGGGCGTGCGCGTGCCGCAGCAGAGACAGTGGCGGAGCGGCGGGAGCAAGCCATCCTGCGGAAGGCCCGCGAGATCGAGGAGAAGCGCCGCGCTCGCACGCCGGGGCAAACAGGTGCAACAAACGCGGAGGGGGACGACGCCGAGGAGTAGCGTGGCCGGTCGCCCATGACCAAGAACCTCACCGTCGGCTCGCCGACCCGCCTCATCGTCCTGTTCACTCTCCCGCTGCTGGTCGGCAACCTGTTCCAGCAGCTCTACGCCGTCGCCGACACCCTCGTGGTCGGCCGCATGCTCGGCGTGGACGCCCTCGCCGCCGTCGGCGCCTCCGGCAGCCTCCAGTTCCTTCTGTTCGGGTTCGCCATGGGCGCCTCAACCGGCATGGGGATCCCCGTCGCCCGAGCGTTCGGCAGCGGCGACCTGCGAGCCACCCGCCGCGCCGTCGCTGCCGGCGCGATCATCTCAGCCACGATCGCCACCGCGATCACGCTGATCGGGATCTTCGGGTCCGGGGCCTTACTCACCCTCCTCGGCACCCCTGCCGAACTCATGGACGACGCACAGACCTTCCTTGGCGTCCTGTTCGCCGGTGCGGTCGCGACGGTGGCGTTCAACTTCCTCAGCTCGATGATCCGCGCGCTGGGCGACAGCCGCACGCCGCTGTACTTCCTGATCATCGCCAGCGTCCTCAACGTCGGGCTCGTGGTGCTGTTCATCGCCGTGTTCAAGCTGGGCGTCGGTGGCGCGGCGCTCGCCACGGTGGTCGCCCAGGCGATCTCGGTCGTGCTCTGTCTGGTCCTCATCGGCGTGCGCATCCCCGAGCTGCGCCTGCGCCGCGAGGACTGGCGCGTCGCACGCCTCGAGCTCGGCGAGGCGTCCCGCCTCGGCCTCACGATGGGCTTTCAGATGTCGGTGATCGCGATCGGCGCCGCCCTGCTGCAGGTCGGCATCAACCACCTCGGCACGGACGCCGTGGCCGCCTTCACCGCCGCGCTGCGGGTCGACCAGGTGGCCGTGATCCCGCTGGCCTCGGTGAGCGTCGCCATCAGCACCTACGTGGCCCAGAACCGCGGGGCCGCGGAGTGGTGGCGGATCCGCCACGGCGTCCAGCGCGCCACGCTCATGGCGATCGGGCTGTCGCTGGCCATGAGCGTCGCGATCGTGGCGTTCGGCACCGACCTCGTCCAGCTGTTCGTCGGCCCCGGCGAACACCGGGTGATCGCCATGGCGCACGAGTACCTGATCATCAACGGCTCGCTCTATTGGGTGCTGGCCGCGTTGTTCGTGTGGCGCGGGGCGCTGCAGGGCATGGGCGCCACCTGGGTGCCTACGCTGGCCGGCGTCATGGAGCTCATCGCCCGCGGCGTCGTCGGCCTGGTGCTGGTCGACCAGCTCGGCTTCCTCGGCGTCACGCTCGCCGCGCCGCTGGCCTGGGTCGGGGCGCTGATCCCGCTGACGATCGCGTGGTTCCTCCAGCGGCGACGGCTCTTGGTGGCCGAGCGGGCGCTGGCCGGAGCCGAGGCGTCCGAGTTGGTGCCGGTCAGCCGCTGACCGCAGGCTGTCGGCGGCCGGACCACAGGCTGTCGGCGCGGGGAAGGCAGGCTGTCGGCGGATGCCCCGCCGAACCCATTGACCGGCCCGGATCCCGCGCGCATACTGGCGAGACCACCGGGCAGAGGGTGATCACATGGCCCCTACGTCGACCGCCACCTTGGAAGGCCCCGTCACGCGGACGTTGATGGCGGCCCGCTCGATGCTGGTCACCCGGGGACGGTGGAGGTTCCCGGCCCTGGGCTACACGCTGCGCGGCCTGAAGACCCTGCCCGCCCCCGTGCGCGAGCCGGTGTTCGACCTCATGCGCCAGCGGGTCGGCGCGGCGCTCCCCGAGTTCGGGGACGCCCTCCGCTTCATGGAGGCCGCCCAGGGCGTGCCC
>CAKUSI010000355.1 GCA_934678955.1 uncultured Austwickia sp.
GGTCGAGTCCGAGAAGCTGCGCCCGCTCGGGCCGCCCGAGGTCGACATCGTCGACATGCCGGAGGAGGACGGCGAACAGCTCACGTTCACGGCGGAGCTCGACGTCCGCCCGGAGATCACCCTGCCGCCGTTCGAGGAGCTGGTGGTCGAGGTCGACGTCCTCGACGACGACGCGGTCGCGGGCGAGGCCGAGTCCCGGATGGGCCTGCTGCGCCAGCGGTTCGGCGCCCTGAACGACGTCGACCGCGAGGCCCAGAACGGCGACTTCGTGACCATCGACCTGTCCGCGCAGATCGGCGGCGAGGAGATCGACTCGGTCAAGGGGGTCTCCTACGAGATCGGCTCCGGCAACATGCTGGCCGGGATGGACGAGAACCTCACGGGCATGAAGGTCGAAGAGACCACGACGTTCAGCGCCCCGCTCGCGGGCGGGGACCGCGCGGGCGAGGACGCCGAGATCACCGTGACGATGCACGCCGTGAAGGAGCGCCAGCTGCCGGAGCTGGACGACGACTTCGCCCAAGAGGCTTCGGAGTTCGACACGTTCGCGGAGCTGGAGGAGGACATCGCCCGCCAGGCGCGCCAGGCCAAGCTGTTCGAGCAGGGCGTCCAGGCTCGCGACCGGCTGCTCGACCTGCTCCTGGAGACGGTGGACTTCGAGGTCCCCCAGTCGCTGGTAGACGCCGAGGTGCACAACCACCTGGAGTCCGAGGACCGCCTGGACGACGACGAGCACCGCGCCGAGGTCGGCGAGAACGCCCGCAAGTCGCTGCGCGCCCAGCTCCTCCTGGACCAGATCGTCGAGGAGGACGAGATCGAGGTCGAGCAGGCCGAGCTGATCGAGTACCTGGTGCTGTCCGCCCAGCAGATGGGGATGGACCCGGGCCAGCTGGCCCAGGCCATGGACGCCCAGCAGCAGGTCCCGGCCATGGTCTCCGAGGTGGCGCGGCGCAAGGCGCTGGCCGGCATCTTGGAGAAGATCCAGGTCAAGGACACCGACGGCACGGTGATCGACCTCAACGAGGTCATCGAGACCGACGCGATCGACGCGGATGACGACGTCGATGATGACTTCGAGGACGATTTCGAAGACGACTTCGAGGACGACGTGGACGAGTCGTCGGACGAGGAGCTGCGCGACGCGGCCGAGGAGGCTATCGACGCCGGGGAGGCCGCCGCCGAGGACGCGGATGCCGAGGACACAAGCGCCGGCGACAAGGACGCAGCCGACACGAAGTGAGCCTCAGGACGCCGACCGACTCGGCGATCTGAAAGTTGTCCAGCCCTGTCCTTGGCCGTGTGCGCTGACGGCGAACACGACCATGGGTGGAAATGCCCTGTCGGTGCCGCGCGTTAGCCTCGATAGTGCGGGGGGTCGGAGAAGACATACGGCATACGCAATCCGCGTGCGTCCGTTCGCCCGACGCCCCGAGGTGACCGCACGCGAACCCTCCGCCCCGACGGGCGGGGCACCGCAGCGGGCACCACCGACGCGAAAGAGAGAAGAGACGGTGACCATGAGCGAGATCCGCGCCGCGGGACCGAACCAGCAGACCGGGCTGGATGACCACATCTACCAGCGGCTCCTCAAGGAGCGGATCATCTTCCTGGGCTCCGACGTCCGCGACGACAACGCGAACGCCATCTGCGCACAGATGCTGCTGCTCGCCGCCGAGGACCCGGGCAAGGACATCTGGCTGTACATCAACTCCCCGGGCGGGTCGATCTCGGCCGGGATGGCGATCTACGACACGATGAATTGGATCCCCTGCGACGTGGCCACGGTCGCGATGGGCATGGCCGCCTCCATGGGGCAGTTCCTGCTGTCGGCGGGCACGAAGGGCAAGCGGTATGCGACGCCGCACGCGCGCATCCTGATGCACCAGCCGCTCGGCGGCATCGGCGGCACCGCCACCGACATCAAGATCCAGGCCGAGCAGATGCTCTTCATCAAGAAGCAGATGGCCGAGCTGATCGCGCAGCACACCGGGCAGTCCGTGGAGCAGATCACCAAGGACTCCGACCGGGACCGCTGGTTCAGCGCGGAGGAGGCCATGGAGTACGGGTTCGTGGACCACGTGTACCAGCACGCCGGCCAGACTCCTGGCGCCGGCGGGACGCAGAAGTGACCCAGGCGAGGCGAAAGGCTGACGACATGATCCTCACCCCCAATGGCCGCTTCGGTTCGGTCCCAGGTATGCCCGCCCCGTCGAGCCGGTACATCCTGCCGCAGTTCGAGGAGCGCACCTCCTACGGGATGAAGCGCACGGACCCGTACACGAAGATGTTCGAGGACCGCATCATCTTCCTCGGAGTCCAGGTCGACGACGCGAGCGCCGATGACGTGATGGCCCAGCTCTTCGTCCTGGAGGCCCAGGACCCGGAGCGGGACATCATGATGTACATCAACAGCCCGGGCGGCTCGTTCACGGCGATGACCGCCATCTACGACACGATGCAGTTCATCCGGCCCGACATCCAGACGTTCGTGGTCGGGCAGGCCGCGTCGGCGGCGGCCGTGCTGCTGGCGGCGGGCGCGCCCGGCAAGCGGTTCGCGTTGCCGAACAGCCGGATCCTGATCCACCAGCCGGCGCTGCAGGGCGGGGATTACGGCCAGGCGTCCGACATCGAGATCCAGGCCAACGAGGTCTTCCGGATGCGGACCTGGCTGGAGGACACGCTGGCCAAGCACTCCGGCCGGACGGCGGAGCAGGTCAACGAGGACATCGAGCGGGACAAGATCCTTTCGGCGCAGGAGGGCGTGGAATACGGACTGATCGACGACGTGCTCACGTCGCGGAAGGCGTCGCTGGAGAGCGACTGAGCCACACCCGCGCGCGTGGTGATCAAGCGCGCATGCGCGGGCGATCGCGCGAGTTCCGCAGGCCCCCGGGGTGCTTCCCGGGGGCCTGCGGCGTCTGGCGCCGCCGGCCCCCTGGTGCCCCTGCGCCAACCGGGCCGCCTCTTCGTACAAGGCTCTGACCAGGACAGTCGTCCTGATTTCGCCCTGAGCGGACACTGCGGCGTTCACTCGCATCCGCGCCCGCCGACAGGAGAAGATGACTACGTGCGTGCCGGACGGCCGCGCACAGTCGACGCGAAGGGATGCGCCAGTGGCACGCGTGGGAGACGGCGCCGACTTGCTGAAGTGCTCGTTCTGCGGCAAGAGCCAAAAACAGGTCAAGAAGCTGATCGCCGGGCCGGGCGTCTACATCTGCGACGAGTGCATCGATCTGTGCAACGAGATCATCGAGGAGGAGCTCGCCGAAGGCGGCGACCTCGGCCTGGAGGAGCTGCCCAAGCCGCGGGAGATCCACGCGTTCCTGCAACAGTTCGTCGTGGGCCAGGAGGACGCCAAGCGCGCGCTGGCCGTCGCGGTCTACAACCACTACAAGCGGATTCAGGCCGAGGAGGCCCCCCGCAAGGGCGAGGAGCAGGTCGACATCGCCAAGTCGAACATCCTGCTGATCGGCCCGACCGGGTGCGGCAAGACCTACCTCGCGCAGACGCTCGCGCGGATGCTGAACGTACCGTTCGCGATCGCGGACGCCACGGCGCTGACCGAGGCGGGCTACGTCGGCGAGGACGTCGAGAACATCCTGCTCAAGCTGATCCAGGCCGCCGACTACGACGTGAAGAAGGCCGAGACCGGGATCATCTACATCGACGAGGTCGACAAGATCGCCCGCAAGAGCGAGAACCCGTCGATCACGCGTGACGTCTCCGGCGAGGGCGTGCAGCAGGCGCTGCTCAAGATCCTGGAGGGCACGACCGCGTCGGTGCCGCCGCAGGGCGGGCGCAAGCACCCGCACCAGGAGTTCATCCAGATCGACACCACCAACGTGCTGTTCATCGTGGGCGGCGCGTTCGCCGGGCTGGAGAAGATCATCGAGTCCCGGGCCGGCAAGTCCGGCCTCGGCTTCGGCGCGCGGCTGCACACGGCGAAGGCGCCGGATGAGTACTTCGCGGACGTCATGCCGGAGGACCTGATGAAGTTCGGGCTGATCCCCGAGTTCATCGGGCGGCTGCCGGT
>CAKUSI010000356.1 GCA_934678955.1 uncultured Austwickia sp.
CACATCTTCACCAAGCTCGGCGTCGACAACCGAGTCTCCGCGGCGATGATGGTGCGCGAGGTCCGCACGTAGGGTGGCTCCATGCCCCGACCGCTGGTGATCCTGCTCCACGGCACCCGTTTCAGCTCTCGCGCGTGGGCCGGCTACGACGACCTGCTGGACGCCGACGTGCGGCCCGTCGACCTGCCGGGCATGGCGTCCGGGCAGGTCAGCGGTGGACGACCGACGCGGCGCTCGCGGTGATCGCCGCCGAGGTCGCATCAGCTGAGCCGGGAACCCCGATCATCCTCGTCGGCCACAGTCTCGGCGGGTTCGTCGCGACCACATGGGCGCAACGCAATCCTGATGCTCTCGCCGGGTTGGTCCTCGTCGGGGCGATGGCCGATCCCCGTCGGCACCCGCTGCTGACCAGGCTCTACACCGACTTCGCGCGCCTGCTGCCGCTGGTCGGGCCCGAGCGCATGGTGGTGGCCGCCAACGCGGTGGTGCGGGACCGCGGCGCGCCCAGAAGACAGGGGCGGTTCACCCCGGGAAGCGCGGTGTGGCCGGTTCCGCGCCGAAGGGGTAGAGGCAAGGTTCCAGGCGCTGCTGGATGCTCGTGAGAGGTGGCTGGCCTCGGTGGACTCGGGCGGGGTGGAACTCGCGGCCGAAGTACAGCGGCACAACGCTGTTCCACAGGTTGCTCCGGTCTGGGCTGAGATCGCGGTAGAAGGGCTTGCCATCCCGCTGGCCCAGGGGCTTGAGGCGGAGGGCTGCGGCGTCCGCCTGGTCGCCGATCTCGTCGCGCATGAGGTGCCACCCGATGGCCATCGCCACTGTCTTGGGGACGGCGAGGGAGACCAGCACTGGGCGATTCGGGTTCTCGTAGACGGCCCGCCGGATCGCTTGCACGCACCGTGCCGTTGCGATCCAGGGGTCAACGAGCGCCGGATCACTGTCCTTGCTGGGCCGGCCGACGTGGACGTGTTCGTAGGCGGTGTCCCAGGTGACGGGGCCCAGGGGGAAGCAGCCGACGCCGTACCAGCGGGCCAGCCGCCAGGCCGTGGGGCGGCAGGTGAGGACGGACGCCGGTCCGGCCTTCTGATTCGGGCTGGTCAGGTTGGCGCTGACCAGTACTGCGGCGTCCGTGCCTGCATCGGGGAAGTCCTGCGTTTCGATGGTCACGTCCCGATAAGTGCCGGGGGTCGGTGCTTGACGCAGGCTCCAGCCGAAGGTGGCGGGGACTGCGCCAGTGGTGCCCCGGGCCGCGTTCTGCTGGCTGAGTTCACGCAGCATTTGATGGTCCCAACGGGCGTAGACTTGGGCGCCGAACGACAGCGCCGAGAACCACTGCAGGTCGGGTGCCAGGGTGAAGCCTGTCGACGCGTCGTCCACGTTGGTCTGGTTCTCGAAAGCGATCGCCAGTTCGTGGATCTCGTCGGCGCAGTCGATCGGCTTGCCAGCTTCGACGGGGCTGACGATTTCTCGGGTCAGCACCCTGAAGTCGAGGGGCTCGTCGTCGACCAACTCCTTGAGTTCATCCGTGTGCCAGTCTTCCATTCCGGGAAACTGGTGCCGGACGTAGTACAGGGTGCCGTTGACGTGGCCGAGCTTCTTGATCCGCAGCGCTGTCATCCCGATCACGACCAGCCCGATGACTGTCACGACCAGCGAACCGACCCACGCGGACGGTGCCACTGGTTCTGGCGCGAAGACGACGGAGATGAACGCGCCGAAACCAGCTGCCGCGCTCGCTGCTCCCGCTTGCTGGGTTAGGCGCACCCATCCGCGCCGCCGACCGAAACCGCGTAGGGTCCCGCCCGACGTCACGAGTGGCCCCGGAGGATCAACTGACGGTCCTGTGGGAGGTTCATGGCGTCTCCCACGAGCCACTCGTCCGGTCCGGGTGTGGGGGTCGGCGACACTGGGTCGGCGCTGTTCTGCGCCACGGACGCACCCCAGATCACCGTGTCCGCCTGCTGGGTGGGCGGAGGCGGGAAAGTCCGCCACCCGCCAGCCCAGAGAACAAGAGCATCAACTCGGTCATGTCTACCTCCCGCTGCCTCGTGCAGACTAACGGACACCTTGAAGCAAGGGATCCCCATCTCATTGGGACAAGCAAAGACATCCGCGAGCGTCTATCCGCGTTGGCGCGGAGATCGTTGCCAACGGAAGCCCGCCGCACCGTCGTACCCGACCCCAGCTTCTATCCGACCTGACTTGCACAACTTGAGGCGATTTCGGTCGTGTTGGCGTGCGTCGCATCTAGTCAGCGCGTTTTGGTTGGTGTGTTCGGGGCACTAACGGGTCGGTAGGATCGGGCGGGTGAGCCCGTTCCTGCGGAAGGTGAAGACCGCGTCGGGGGCGACGGCTGTGCAGATCGTGGAGAAGAAGCGCGGGGTCCGCACGATTCTGGAGCACTTGGGCTCGGCCCACGACGAGGCCCAGTTGGCGGCGTTGGTGCGGGTCGGGCAGGACAAGCTGCACGCCAACCAGCCGACGCTGGACCTGCCAGCGCAGAGCGGGGTGCGGCCGGGAGTGGCGGTGATCGAGGCCAAGTCCTCCCGGCTGCTGGTCGAGGTGGTGCGGGGTTCGTGGGAACGGCTCGGCTTCGACGTGGTCGACGATGAGGCGTTCTTCCAACTCGTGTTGGCCCGGTTGGTGGAGCCGACCTCGAAGCTGGACAGCCTGCGCGTGATCGCCGAGCTGGGGCTGACGCCGGTGCACCGGAACACGTTCACCAACGCGCTGCGGCGCTGTGCCGACAAGGACTACCGCGACAAGGTCGCCCAGGCGTGCTTCCAGCACGTGTGGACCGACCGGGGCGGGGACCTGTCGTTGCTCATGTACGACGTGACCACGCTGTACTTCGAGACCGACACCGAGGACGACCTCCGCCGGGTCGGGTTCAGCAAGGAACGCCGCGTCGACCCACAGATTGTGGTCGGCCTGCTCGTGGACCGGACCGGGTTCCCGCTGGAGATCGCCTGCTTTGAGGGCAACAAGGCCGAAACCCACACGATCATCCCGGTGGTCAAGGCCTTCCAGGACCGGCACCAGGTGGCCGACATGGTCGTGGTCGCGGACGCCGGGATGCTGTCGGCGGCGAACCTGGACGCCATCAATGAGGCCGGCCTGCGGTTCATCGTGGGTTCGCGGGTCACCCGCGCCCCGCACGACCCGGCCAAGCACTTCCACTGGCACGGCACCGCGTTCACCGACGGACAGGTCATCGACACCATCACCCAGAAACGCACTGCCCCCGACCCCGACCGGTTGAAGACGCGCAAGGAACCGGTGTGGGACCCGCAACAGCACCCGCAGGCGTGGCGAGCCATCTGGCAGTACTCCCACAAGCGCGCCGCTCGGGACCGCAAGACCCTCGCCGCGCAACGCGAGCGCGCTGTGGCGATCGTGGACGGAGTACGGCCGGCGAAGAAGGCCCGGTTCGTGAAGACCACCGGCCAGACCGCCAGCCTGGACGAAGCCTCCCTGCAACGCGCCACCGACCTGGTCGGGTTGAAGGGCTACGTCACCAACATCACCGCCAGCACCATGCCGGCGGCCGAGGTCATCGCCAGCTACCACGACCTGTGGCGGGTCGAGCAGTCGTTCCGGATGTCCAAGAGCGACCTGGCCGCCCGGCCGATCTACCACTACTTGAAGGACTCGATCGAGGCACACCTCACCATCGTGTTCACCGCCCTCGCGATCGCCCGCGACCTACAAGCCCGCACCGGCTGGTCGTTGAGGAAACTCGTCCAAGCCCTACGCCCCCTGCAGCACGTCACCATCCAACTCGGCGGTCAACAACTCCAAGCCGAACCCAGAATCCCCGACGACCTCACCGAAATCCTGGGCAAATTGGGTCACTAAACCTGTGCAAGTCAGGCGTCTATCCGCGTTGGCGCGGAGATCGTTGCCAACGGAAGCCCGCCGCGCCGTCGTACCCGACCCCAGCTTCTACCTGGAGTATTCACGCGGGTAGGTCCCGGTCGGCCTGTCGGGACGGGAGAGGGTGCTCCGACTTGGGAGAATA
>CAKUSI010000357.1 GCA_934678955.1 uncultured Austwickia sp.
GCGGACTCGATGAAGCCGCAGGTGTTGACGACGATGGCCTCGGCGTCCTCGGGTTCGTCGACGAGGGAGAACCCGCCGGCCTCGAGGCGTCCGGCGAGTTCTTCGGAGTCGACATCGTTGCGGGCGCAGCCGAGCGACACGATGTGCACGCGGGTGGTTGTCACGCCTCGACCCTATCGGGACAGGACGGCGTCGCTGATGCGCTCGACCTGCTCGTGGGTGAGTTGCAGGGACGCCGCCTGGGCCGAGTCGGTGATCGACTCGGGCCGGCTCGCACCGGGGATGGGGATGACGTGCTCGCCGAGCGCGAGTTGCCAGGCGAGGGTCAGGCGTTGGGGGCTGACGCCCAACTCGTCGGCGATGGCGGCCAGCACGGGGTGGCGCGCGCCGAGGGCGGCCGCTCCCCCGCTCGTGCCGCCCAGCGGCGACCAGGGCAGGAACGCGATGCCGTGCTCGGCGCAGAAGGTCAGTTCGGGGAACGACGTGTGGTTGAACCGCGGGCTGAACTCGTTCTGGACGGCCGCGAGTTGGCCCTCGCCGAGCACGTCGATCGCCACCTGGATCTCTTCGACGTTGGCGTTCGAGATGCCGACCTCGGTGATGATGCCGTCGCGCTGCAGGGTGGCGAGGGCCTCGATGCCGTCGGCGTACCGGATGGTCCGGTCGGGCCGGTGCCAGTAGTAGAGGTCGATGGCGTCGACGCCGAGCCGTTCGCGGGAGCGCTGGGCGGCCGTGCGGAGGTAATCGGCTGATCCGTCGCGGCCCCACACCTCGCCCTCGGCGCGGGTGATGCCGCCCTTGGTGGCGATGACGATGTGGCTCGTGTCACCGGGGTACGCGGCAAGGGCTTCGGCGACGAGGGTCTCGTTGTGGCCCATCGTGTCCCAGCTCGGGGCGTAGATGTCGGCGGTGTCGATGACGGTGATGCCCGCGTCGAGCGCCGCGTGGATCGTCGCGAATGCCTGCTCGCGCGGCGGGGCCGGCTTGCCGGATGCCGACAGCGGCATCGCGCCGAGCCCGATCGGGGAGACGGTGAACCGGCCGATGCGTCGCTGGGTGCTCATGCGCACACCGTAGTGGGCCCGCTCAGAGGTTGTACGCCACCACGACGCGGTGCTGGCCGTCGACGACCGCGAGGTTGAGGGTGCCCGTCAGGCCGGTGAGCGCATCGGTCCCCGAGCCCGGGACGATGGCGTAGTGCAGGACCATGCCCGAGGCGTCCATGGTGCCGAACTGCTGGAGGGCGAAGCTGCCTTCGTGGTTATCGAGGGTGCCGGTGAAGACTTCGAGGGCGACGTAGCCCGCCGCGCCCGCGGCCTGGTCGCCGGCCGACAGCATGGTGCCGGTGGAGGTGCCGGCGAGCCCGCCGGTCCAGGTCTTGCTGAAGTCATGGCGCCCGGTCGCGGGCTGGAGGGGGTCAGCGGGGGTCAGGTCGATCGTGAACTCAGCGTTCGTCTGGGGCATAAACTCACGCTACGGGTCTGCGGTTGGGCACCACAATGCCCACGCGGGTGCGTCGGTGTTGCTCGCGCGCTGACCTGAATGTCGCGTCAGGTCGAAATGTGAACGAACCCGCGAGACCTCTTTCTGATCACGCGGGGGAATCTGGGACAAGTCCCCCGGGTGCGTTCAATTCTCGACCGGCCCCGGTCACCGGTCGCGGACCACCACGGCCTGCAGCTCCCCCACCGGCAGTTGTCGGGTGGCTGTGCTGCGCAGTGGCAGCGTGCCGGAGTAGCCCATCGCGCTCCACTGGGCGGTCCAGTTCGCGGTGGCGTTGATCGTGTAGTTGCCCTTGGGCAGGCTCGGCTTCGAATAGGTGTGCCCGCAGGTGGGCGACGGATCGCCAGCGTGGGCCGAGGTATAGGCGGTCCAGGTGTTGCAGGTGACGGTCTTGCCGTCGCCCATGTCGAAGATCAGCCTGTCCAGGGTGGCGTTGATGTTGATCGTCATGCCCGAACCAGTGTTCGTCGAGGACGCCGCCCGTGGCGTGTCGGTCCACAACCAAATGGGCAGACCCACCACGGACATGTTCCACTCGTTGACCGACGGCTCTGGGCCGAGCTGAATCGAGGGCGCGGGCACCTTCAGCGACGCCGACAGGCTGTGCACCATGCGCTCAACATCGGCACGTGAGGGCTTGGGTGAGCCCTCGATCCCACAGTCAGCCGCCGAAACACGCTCGTGTTGGATCGGTAGGGGCTGGTCCATGCGCCACAGGAGGCATTCACCCTGGCTCTCCTGGAAGGGGCCGTAGTTGACTTGCCGGATCCACATCATCGCCGGGCCGCGAGCCGGCTTCGCACCGTGGCTTCCTCCCCGCTCACGCTCGGATTCATCCACCAGCTCCACGGAGACACCGGCATCTTCGTTCCACACCTTGGGGGGTGGCGGAGGTTCAGGTGCATCCTCAGCCGCTGCCTGGCCGGCGGATCCAACGAGTAGCCACAGCGACAACATCCACAGCACGATGGTCCTCAGTCGCATGTTGTCCCCTCCTCTGGACTGATCATCACGATCCTGGGAGACCCCTTTGCATCGTCCATCTCCACTCTCGTGACGGTTTTACCCGAGGGACCGGGTTGACCATCCGTCCGTTCGACGTGCCAGTTGGCGTAGTCGGTGCAGACCAACAGAGAGAGTGAACCGGGACTCCCAGCCTTGTGGTGCGTTGGCCGGACCCAAGCAATCTGCCGGGCGCCTGAGTAGGTTCCTAGCTTGAGTGCCGCGGTTCGACTGGCCGGCATGGTCTCCTTGTAATCGCCGTCCAGGAGTTCCATCAACTCCGCTGAAGGAGTCTCTATGCGCGCCAGGTGCTCCTCCATGCTGAGTTGTGTGAACTCGCGGTAGACGCGTTCGGCTTCGGCGTAGCGGGCCAGGCTCCTCTGATTGGCTTCGTAGTCGGCCTCGGTGCAGGGGTAGGGCGTCCCGCCGAACTCCGGCGTGCAGGTGGGCACGCTCGGTACGGGGGCGGGCGTCTCGACCGGGGCCGGCGAACAACCGGCCACCAGGGCGCCAATGATCGTCACGAGGACGAGGATGCGGGGTGGGTGCATGGGGGTTCCTCCGCGAGAAGTCTGGCACACCTCCCGAGGCGCTACGGCTTTGATTCACCCAGCGAATCAGAGCGCGAGCGTCGCCGCGCATGTGTCCGGCGTTGCCGAGGTCGGCCAGTGGCTCCCCCGAGGGTGCAGAAGCCCCCGGAATTCCGGGGGCTTCTGGACGCAGAGGGGAGCGTCTGAGACCCGACCCCCCTGTGACCAAGGTCTACGACCAGCGCGCCGGCCGGACGGTCAGCGACTCGACCACGGCATCGGGCGCCGCCTCCAACGCGAAGACGATCGCCCGTGCCACCGAGTTCACCGTCAACACCTTCGACGCGTCGTACTCACGCCCCTCGGACGCCTGCAGTTCCACCTGCATGTCGGTGTCAACCCGACCCGGGTGGATGGACGACACACGCACCACGCCGCGCTCCTCCTCGCGCAGGGTGTCGGCCCAGGCGCGCACGGCGAACTTCGAGGCGGCATAACTCCCCGAACCCGGCCCGGCGAAGAACCCCGAACCAGAGTTCACCACGACCACCTGCCCGCGCGCCTCGCGCAGCTTGGGCAGCACCAGCCGGGTGAGGTCGGCGACGGCGACCACGTTCAGCTCCAGGACGTGGCGCCAGTCCGCGCGCGAGACCTCATCGAGGGGTCCGTGGTTGCCGAGCGCACCGGCCGAGTGCACCACGGCGTCCAACCCGCCAATGTCAGCAACGGCCGCAGCCACGGCGTCCTCGTCGGCGAGGTCGCAGACGAAACCCGCGGCGTCCGAGCACTCAGAGATGACGGACGCCACGGCCTCGGCCGAGCGGCCCCCCACCAACAAGCGCCAACCAGGCGCCAACAGCCGCACGACCTCGCGGCCGATGCCGCGCGTGCCGCCGGTCACCAGCACGGTGCGACGCATCAGCCCTCCGCCAGGTTGGCCAGCACCTCGTCGAGGTCGTCGGGCTTGACCAGCACCTCG
>CAKUSI010000358.1 GCA_934678955.1 uncultured Austwickia sp.
GGCCGGACTGCTTGGCGCGGCGGACCGATCAGGCCGGGACCAGCAGGCCGGAGGCCCGCAGGCCGGCGCGCAGGATCTCCAGGTGATCCGGCGTCGACTCGACGAGCGGCAGCCGCACGGTCGCGTGCGCGATCACGCCGAGCTCCACCATCGCGGCCTTCGCCATGATCGCCCCCTGCGAGGTCGTCATGATCGCCTCGACGGCCGGGATCAGCTCCCGGTGGATCGCCCGCGCGGCGGGCAGGTCCCCGGCGTCCACAGCGTCGATCATCGCCCGGTAGCGGCGACCCGCCACGTGCCCCACGACGCACACGCAGCCGCTGGCGCCGAGCGCGAACCAGGCCAGGTTGTCCTCGTCGGCTCCGGAGTACCAGGCCAGGTCCGTCGCCTCCATCAGCTTGCTCCCGGCCCACTGGTCGCCCTTGGCGTCCTTGACCGCCACGAAACGCGGGTTGCGGGCCAGCTCGGTGATCGCTTCCGAGCTGAACGGGATTCCGGTGCGCCCGGGAATGTCGTACAGCATGATCGGCAGGTCCGTGGCCTCCGCGACCGCCTGGCAGTGGGCGACGAGCCCGCGCTGGGTGGGCTTGTTGTAGTAGGGCGACACGAGCAACAGGCCGGTGGCGCCGGCTTCGGTCGCCTCGCGGGCCATGTGTACGGCGTGTCGGGTGTCGTTGGAGCCGACGCCGGCCACGACGTGGGCGCGCCCCGCCACGGTCTGCGCGACGAGCCGGATCATCTGCACGCTCTCCTCGCTGGTGAGCGTCGCGGATTCGCCGGTGGTCCCGTTGACGACGATCCCGTCGTGCCCGGTGGCCAGCAGGTGTTCGACCAGCGACGTCGCGCTGTCGGTGTCGAGCGAGCCGTCTGGGGTCATGGGAGTGACCATCGCGGTGAGGACGGATCCGAAGGGGCGGGCAAGGGTGGTAGCCATGGTCCCAGCCTGCCGCACCCGACAGCACTGGTCCAGCGATGCCTTTCGTCCGGTATTCGGTAGCTTTACTACATGATCGAGCCGACGACGCTGCGCGCCCTGACGATGATCGCCGCGACCGGCTCGGTCGCTGCTGCGGCGGACGGCCTCGGCTTCACCCCGTCGGCGGTGTCCCAGCAGGTGAAGCGACTCGAGGCCGAGGTCGGCGTGGCGCTGCTGGAGCGCGCCGGCCGCGGCGTCGTCCTCACCGCGCCAGGGAAGGCACTGGTGTCGAGCGCGCCCGAGGTGTTCGCGGCGTTGGAGCGCGCCGTGGACGCGGCACGGTCCCGCTCCGAGAGTCCGATCGGTACGCTGCGCGTCGTCGCGTTCTCGACAGCCGTGCGAGGCCTGCTCGTCCCCCGCCTGCCCGCCCTCGCCGCGCGCCACCCGCTGCTCCGGCTCGCGATCGACGAGGCGGACCCCGCCGAGGCCGCGCACGCGCTGTCCGCCGGGACCGCCGACGCGGCGATCCTGCACGACAGCCACGACCTGCCCGGTCTCCCCGCGGGCCTGCGCGTCGAGGCCGTCCACCTGGACGCGGGCGACGTCATCGTGCGCGACGACCACCCCCTCGCGGGGACCCGGAGCGTGACGGCCGAGGACCTCGGTGGTGCTGCCTGGGTGACCAGCCCGCCGGGCACCGCGTGCCACGACTGGTTCCTGCGGCTGTTCGCGGATCGCCCCCGCCCCGCGGTGCGCCACCGGGTCGACGACTTCTCCACCCAGATTGCGCTGGTGGCCGCCGGTGGGGTGATCGCGCTGGTACCGCGCCTGGCCCGGCCGCCGCTGCCCCCCGGCCTACGCCCGATCGCCGTGGAACCGCTCCCGACACGCTGCGTGGAGCTGGCCTGGCGGGCGAGTTCCCGCGACAACCCGGGCGTGCATGCGCTGCTGGACGCGCTGCGCCCCGCGGGGATGGCCGGAGCGGACCTGTGAGGTACTGGTGAGACGCTCGGCGCCTCGACTTGGCCCCACTGTCGGGGCACCGGCGCGCGGCGCCCGATACCGTCGGACCATGACCGCCCGCGAGCCCCGCCCCCCGTACGTCGATCGCCGACTGCGCGTCGAGCGCCTGGTCCGCGCCGAGCCCCAGGTGGTCTTCGACCTGCTCGCCGATCCTTACCGGCACCACGTCATCGACGGCACCAACACGCTGACCGGCCAGGTCCGCGGGCCAGGCCGACTCTTCTCGGGCGCGACGTTCACCATGGGGATGAAGATGGGGCCCATCCCTTACCGGACCACGAACACCGTCGTCGATTTCGAGGAGTCGAGCCGCATCGCGTGGCAGACGGCGGCGCGTCGCCGCGGCCGGATCGTCATGGGCGGGCAGGTGTGGGCGTACGAGCTCGAGCCCCGCCCGGAGCACAGCACGCTGGTGCGGGCCTCGTACGACTGGTCCGGTGCGATGCGGCCCGAGTGGACGATCGAGCGGCTCGGGATGCCGGAGCGTGCCCGCGCCGCGCTGGTCGCGACGCTGGACCGCCTGGCGGATCACCTGGAGGGCCGCGAGCAGCGCTGACCATCGGGGGCAGTCGCCTCCTTGCGCAAATGCAGCACCACACCGGCAGATCCAGGCCCCCCTCGGCAGAAACGGGCGCGCATCGACGGCGTCTGCCCCGGATGACGGCCCAGATTCGCCCAACAGCACCCGGAACCGCGCACAAGGTCCCGCGGATCCACGGGCCCTGATGCGCAGAAGCGGTACCCCATCCGCGGAGGTGGGTCTCCATCCATGGGGTCGGGGTCTCCATCTGGCAAGAAATGGCCATTATCTGCAGAGGTGGGCTGAGAGATCGTACGGATGTCGTACGGATCCAGCCGGCGATCTGGACGTACCGGCCTCAGCCCTCCGTGGCCCCCGAGTCGCTCATCGCCGAGTCGTTAACCCCCGGAATCGCTGCCCACCGACTCCTTGACCGCCGAGATCGAGAACTCCAGGGTCACCCGCTCGGAGACCAGTACGCCGCCAGCCTCCAGCGCCGCGTTCCAGGTCAACCCGAAGTCCTTGCGGTTCACCCGGACGGCGCCCTCGAAGCCGTGCCGTTCGTTGCCGAACGGGTCCACCGCGGAGCCCTGGTACGAGAAGTCGATCGTCAGCGGGCGGGTGACGGCTTTGATCGTCAGGTTGCCCGCGACCCGCAGCGTGCTGTCCCCGCGGGCCGTCACGGACGTCGAGCGGAACCGCATCGTCGGATAGTGAGACGTCACGAAGAAGTCGTCGCCGCGCAGGTGCTCGTCGCGATCGGCGCTGCGGGTGTCGACGGAGGCCACCTGGATCGTCACGTCGATCGCGGCGTCCTGCAGCCCCGGGCCGGTCGTGGCGGCGCCCTCGAAGTCGCTGAACGTGCCACGCACCTTCGTCACCATGGCGTGCCGGGTCACGAAGGCGAGCTCGCTGTGCGCGGGATCAATGCGGTAGGTCCCGGACAACTCGGCCAGCGCAGTCATGCCTGCTCCTCGAGGGACGTCGGCCGGCATTCCTCGCGCCCGGGGGCCGCCGCCGGCAGTCCCCGCCGAACGCACCGGCCAGGTGGACGAATCACGGGAATGATACGGGCCGCCGACAGGGCGCCGGGCACGCGCCCACCCACGTCTCGGCCACCGCGCGATCTCCGTGTGAGACGGTGGGTCGGTGGACACCGATGCCGTACTCCAGCTCTTGAAGGACGTGGCCGCGGAAGTCATCACACCGCGTTTCCGGGACCTGGAGCGCGGGGACATCATGGAGAAGCGGCCCGGCGACCTGGTCACCATCGCCGATCACGAAGCCGAGGAGCTCATCACGAAGGCCCTGCTCGCCGACGACCCCAGCGTGCTGGTAGTCGGTGAAGAGGCGACGAGCGCGAACCCGAAGCTGATGGCCCAGCTGGCCGGCGCCGACCACGCCTACACCGTCGACCCGGTCGACGGCACCCGGAACTTCGTCTACGGCCGCGCGAACCACGCCGTGATGGTGGCCGAGTTGCGCCACGGCCAGACGGTGCGCGCCTGGATCTGGCAGCCGGAGCTGGGCCACTCGTACGTGGCCGAG
>CAKUSI010000359.1 GCA_934678955.1 uncultured Austwickia sp.
TTGATGAGGCGGGACTGGATCTCTCCCCCGCGGGTGCGCTTGAAGAAGCTGATCGACTGCTTCTGGATGTGGGTGAACACGTCCGTGCGCAGTTGGCTCATCACGCGTTGGCCCATGGTGGTGGCCAGCCAGGTCTGCACGACGCCGAGCACGGCGGTGAGGATCGCGACGAGCACCATGCCGCCGACGAGCCAGGCGAGCAGCGTGGTGTCGCGGTTGGGCAGGGCGTCGTCGATCACGGCGCGCAGCAGGAACGGCTGGGCGAGTCCGACGATGGACGCCGCGACGACGGCGGCGATGACGATCGTGAGCGCCCCGGCGTGGGGGCGGAAGAGTGCGGCCACCCGGGCCGCGGAGACGGGCGATTCGATGAGCTGGGCGCGGTCGCGCGGGTCGATCCGCTGCGGGCCGCGTGCTTCGTGTCCTTGCATCATGTCGCTCATGGGCGCCTCCTTTCGATATGCTGAGGTTACCTCATCAACACTGGAGGGTCTCGTGGATATTCCCGACACCGAGCTGGCCGACCTGATCCTGCGCGCGGCGCGGCGGTTGCGCCGCGCGAACGCCGTGGAGCTGGTCGGGTTGCCGGTCAACCCCCATCAGGCACGCGCACTGCGCGTGATCGCGCGTCTCGAGCCTGTGCGCATGGCCGATCTCGCCGAGCGCCTGCACGTGGCGCCGCGCTCGGCAACCGACGTCGTGGAGTTCCTGGTCGGCGGCGGCTGGATCGAGCGCTCCCCCGACCCGGGCGACCGGCGTGCGCGGCTGTTGTCGCTGACCGACGCCGGCCGCGCGCTACTCGACGAGGTCCTGGACGCCCGCACGCGCGCCGCCGAAGAGATGCTGTCGTCCTTGCCCGACGCCGCCCGGGGGGCCTTGGCGAGCGCTCTGACACAGCTCACGGGCAAGGACGGATAACGAACCGACAACCTTCGCCGGCCTCCGGCGAGACGGGGTTGCAACCCTGCCGCCGGGTGATGATAGGTTCGACACAACGTCGAGGGTCGGGGGACCCGAGACGTTCACACCAGTTGTGAATTCTTGAACCCCGAGGAGACCCGCATCATGTCTGACCCCGCCAAGATTGGCGTGTCCCGGCGCACCCTGGCCAAGGGAGCCGCGTGGACTGTCCCCGCAGCCGCCGTCGTTGCAGCCGCCCCCGCCTACGCCGCCTCCTTGAGGATTGACCCGGGCATCAACGGCTGGGTCCGCGTCAGTTACTCGGACACAGGTTGGTGTTCCCATCGCCTGACGTACGACTCCGACATCAGTGGGGTCGGCCCGGACGGGGCGCCCTACGGTCTCTATCTGTATGACGTCACGCCCGGCTCGACCATCACCAATGCCAAGATCACCCTGTGGATTCGCGGGAACAACAACGCATCCTGGACCAACCTGAACGGACACTCTTCTTGCTGGGGCAGCGCCGTCCGCGGCACGCCGGCCACCAAGCCCGATGGCGCCACCTACACCCCCTACACGTGGACCTACAGCTGCCCGATCAACCCGGCGAACGTCAGCCCTGATGGTCGGCTGTACCTTGGGCACTTCCGGGCGCAAGCAGACGTCACCCTGGCGTGGGGGATCTGCGACAACGTCTGCCTCTGGGCCCAGCGTTCGATCGACGTGGCCCTGCCCGGCGAGAACCCCGAGACCCTGACGTTCCAGCGCAAGATCGGCTTCGCCGATTGTGAGGGCCAGAGCGCTCCGCGGAGCCGCCGCGGCGCCGACACCGATGGGCTCGAATCCCGGCGTGCGGAGCTCAAGGCCGAGCTGGAGCAGCTCCAGAGCAAGGCCGATGCGGCCGCCGACTCGGTCGCAGCCCAGGCCTCCGAGCAGGTCGATGACGAGCAGGACAGGAAGGCCGAGAGCGCTGCACCGGAGAAGGCGTCCGTGTCGTCCGGCGACCTCGAGCGCACAGCCGCCATCGAGGCCGAGATCGAGGAGATCGACGCCGAGATCGCAGCAGCCGGGAAGGTGGCGTCCGAGGAGGCAACCTTCCCGGACGCCACCCTGTCGGCCTGACGCGAGCCGCTCGGCCACCCGGTGGGTGGTGGCCGAGCGCAGGGCGGTTGTTGCCCAATCGTTACCGTTGCCGCGCTGGCAAGCGGGTTTCACGCGGGCAATCGCCTTGCGCGAGCCGGGCAAAACGCTGACATGTTGATCTCGAAGAACTTTCGCATGCACTAAGGGGACCCACCGCCATGACCGAACAGACCCAGTCCGGCATCTCTCGCCGCACACTCGCCAAGGGCGCCGCTTGGAGCGTCCCAGCCGCCGCCGTCGTTGCCGTCGCACCCAGCGTCGCCGCTGCCGTGCGTGTCCTATACGTTCAGAAAACCCGAAGGCCTGCAAGGCCCCGGGCAAGAACAACCGCGACTACCACCTCGTTCTACTGGTCTGCAACAACTGCCCCAACAGCATCACGATTGATTTCGTTGTTCAAACGCTGAAGTTGAACAACGGCGTCACGCTCATGGCTCTGTGCGGCACCACCCTTCCCCGCTCCGTCGAACTGACGATCGCCAGCAAGCAGTGTGCAGAAGTTGATCTCGGTTGGTTCAAGTCCTCGCGAGGCAACCCGAGCACGATCATGGGCTACGACGCAGCTGGAAACCTTCTGTTCTCAGCCGACGCCCCGCCGACGCACGAGCAGTGCAAGTGCGGCACGCAGAGCCCGGAAGCTGCGTCGGCCCAGGAGGCCCCCGCCGCCACGGAGCAGGCTCCGGCTGTAGAGCCGGCCGCCGACAAGGTCGAGGCCCCGGCCGCTGAGGTCAAGGAGACACCCGCTGCCGATCGCGGCTCCCGCTGCCGAGGCTCCGGCCAGCGACGTCACCGAGGAAACGAACTGATCTCACGATCACCGCAAAGGCCCGCGAGTTCGCTCGCGGGCCTTTCGCATGCGGCAACAAAGCAACACGAGTTGAGAATGGTTATCAATAGCCTCTAGTCTGTACGGGTGCGTTCAACCATCCTCGCCGTCCCGCTCCTGCTGACACTGGCCGCGTGCTCACCCACGCCCGCGGCGTCCGAGTCGGCGAGCGAACAGACCAGCCAAACCCCCGTGGCGATCGCCACCACGACGCAACTCGGGTCGATCCTCAGCGACATCACCCAGTGCGCCGGCACCACGTCAAGCACGCTGATGGGCCCCGGCGACGACCCGCACGACTTCTCGGTGTCGTCACGTGAGGTGGCCGACCTGACCAAGACCAAGCTGGTGGTCGCCAACGGCCTCAACCTGGAATCTGGCCTGCAAGCCGCCCTCGACGGCGCCAAGGCTGACGGCGCGACGATCTTCGAGGTGGCTCCCCTGCTCGACCCCCTCTCCTACGAGGCCATCGAAGAGGCGCAAGCCGAGCAGCACGCCGACCACGAGCACGCCCACGACGACCACGCCGACGAGGGTCACGACGACGGCCACGACCACGGTGAGTTCGACCCGCACGTCCACCTGGACGTCGCCCGCATGGCCAAGGCCGCCGGCCTGATCGGCGCCGAACTGGCCACGGTCACCAGCGACCAGCAGTACGCCACGTGCGGCACCGAGGTCGAAACCGAACTCCAGGGCACCGACGCCGAGGTCCGGGCGATCCTCGACACCATCCCCCCCGAGAAGCGGGTCCTGGTCACCGACCACGCGGCGTACAACTACTTCGCCGACGCGTACGGCTTCGAGGTGGCCGGCGTCGTCATCCCCGGCGGCAGCACGGACGCCGAGCCCAGCTCGCAGGAACTGGCCGATCTGGTCGCGGTCGTCCGCGAGGACAAGGTATCGGCGATCTTCTCCAACAACACCGTGAACCCGCGCCTGGTCGAGGCGGTCGCCGACGAGGCGGGCACCGACCTGAAGGTGGTCCAGCTGTTCGAGGGGTCCGTGGGCCCCGAAGGCTCAGGCGCTGAGACCTACGCGACGATGATGCTGACCAACGCGCAGCGCATCGCGGACGCCCTGAAGTAGGAAGAACAATGGACTGGTTCCTTGAGCCCTTCCTCCTGGGCTT
>CAKUSI010000360.1 GCA_934678955.1 uncultured Austwickia sp.
CGCGGCCGTTCGGTGGGGACGTGGGGTGGTCGGTCTGGGCGCTGCTGTAGCGGCGTCAAGTCCGATCGGGGTGGGTCGGCGTCGAGGAAGCGAGTCCTGGCACACCGGGGGTGACACGCAGAGGAGAGGCGCCCAGGCAGGGGTGCCGAAGCCGAGGAGGTGCCGAAGCCGGGGTGCCCAGGCCGACAGATGCCCCGCCCGGAGATGTCCAGCCGAGACGCCCCCCGAGAGCGATCAGTGGCGAAGGATGCCGTACCGCTCGCGATGTCTTATAGGTTGTTCTGCGGCGGTCATAGGTTGAAACCGCCACGACGCGTCGAGCAGGGCTGATGCCTCGCCTCGGCGCGTGACGTTGCCCCCAGCCAGGAGTGTCGATGAACCGGTTTCGCGCCAGCCGCCCACGTCCAAAGCGCCACAGCCTGTTTGTGCTGCCCGTCCTCGCCGTCATCCTGGCGCTGGTGACGGCCTGCGGCGGCGGGACGGACGCCGGGGGCGGCGACGCCAGCGCCCCCACCCTGCGGATCAGCTCGATCCCCGACCAGGACCAGGACAAGCTCGCGGCCCGCGACGGCGCCATGGCCGCGTACCTGGGGGAGAAGCTCGGGGTGAAGGCCGAGTATGTGCCCGTGACGGACTACTCGTCCTCCGTCACGCTCTTCCGCTCCGGCGACCTCGACCTCGTGTTCTACGGCGGGCTCACCGGAGTCCAGGCCCGCCTGCAGACCCCGGGCAGCACCCTGATCGCGCAGCGGGACATCGACGACGACTTCCGCAGCGTCTTCATCGCGTCGACCGCGTCGGGCATCCAGCCGTTCACCGAGGTGTCGGGCCTATCCGCGCTGCGGGGCAAGCGGGTCACCTTCGGCTCGGAGAGCTCCACGTCGGGGCGGCTCATGCCGGAGTACTTCCTGGACCAGGCCGGGGTCAGCAAGGCCGACTTCGCCGGCGAGGTCGGCTTCTCCGGCTCCCACGACGCCACGATCAATCTGGTGCAGGCGGGGACGTACGAGGCGGGCGCGCTCAACGTGCAGGTGTGGCAGAACCGCACCAAGGAGGGCAAGGTCGACCCGACCAAGGTCCGGGAGGTCTTCACCACGCCCACGTACCACGACTACCACTGGATCGCCGGGCCCGAGGTCGACCAGCGGTTCGGCGCGGGGTTCTCCGGGCGGATCCGTACCGCGATGCTCGAGCTGAAGGCCGACGACCCCCGGGGCCGGGAACTGCTGGAGAAGTACGGGGCCGCATCGTTCGTCGCCACCGCCCCGGAGAACTACGCCCAGATCGAGCAGATCGCCCGCCAGTTGGGCCTTTTGGGCTGATGCCCGCGGTGCGCCTCAGCGGCGCTTCGGTGTCGTACGGCGGTGCACCCCCGGTCCTGTCCGACGTCGACCTGCAGATCGAGCCGGGCGAGCACGTCGCGCTGGTCGGGCCGAGCGGCGCCGGCAAGTCGACGTTGCTCGCGCTGTGCAACGGGATGCTGCGCCCGAGCGCAGGCCGGGTCGAGGTGCTCGGCGTGGACCTGGCCGCGCTCGGCCCGGCAGAGCGGCGAGCGGTGCGTTCCCGGGTGGGGACGATCCACCAGCAGCTCCACCTAGTCGGGCCGCTGCGCGTGCTGCACAACGTCAACGCGGGCCGCCTCGGGGCGTGGGGCACGCTCCGCGCGATCGCTTCGCTCGTCCGCCCCCTCGACGTGGCGACGGTCGCCGACGCGCTCGGGCGCGTCGGGATCGAGGAGATGCTGCACCGGCGCACCGACCGGCTCTCGGGGGGAGAGCAGCAGCGTGTCGCGCTGGCCCGCATCCTCGTGCAGGACCCGGACCTGATCCTGGCCGACGAGCCCGTGAGCAGCCTCGACCCCACCAACAGCGCCGAGGTGATTTCCCTGCTCACCACGGTGGTCGCCGGCCGGGAGCGGACGTTGCTGGTCAGCCTGCACGACTTCGACATCGCCAGGAGCCGGTGCCGGCGCATGGTGGGACTGCGCGACGGGCGCGTCGTCTTCGACCTGCCGGCGTCCGAGGTCGACGACGACGCCCGCGATGAGCTCTATCGAGCGCGCACGTGAGCGTGCCGACCGCCCTGCGGCCGGCGCCGACAGGCCGTGCGCCCGTGCGGGACCCGCGCTCGGGGCAGGGCCGCCGACGCTGGTCCGTGACCCTCCTACTCCTGGTGGGCTGGGCGATGGTCGGGGCCGGGATCGGCCGTAGCGACATCGTCAACGCCGGCGGATGGTCGACGATGGCACGGTTCTGGGCCGCGGCGGCGAGCCCGGACCTGTCCGCCGAGCATCTGGCGACGACGGTGCAGGCATCGCTCACGACGATGGCGTTTGCGGGCCTCGGGACGGCGCTGGCCGTCGCCATCGGGCTCGTTGGCGGGGTGTTGCTGAGCGCGCGGTGGTGGCGGCCCGACCCCCTCGACCGCAGGGCCCGGCGGGAGGCGCGGCGCGCAGGGTGGCTCGCCGGACGGCTCGCCTCGGGCGTTCCCCGAGGTGTTCACGAGGCCGTATGGGGGCTCTTCCTGCTGACCTTCCTGGGTCGCGACCCACTCGTCGGGGTGCTGGCGATCGGAATTCCGTTCGGCGCGATCACCGCGAAGGTCTACGCCGAGCTGATCGACGAGACCGCGGCCGGCCCGGACGAGGCGCTGCGGGCGCAGGGCGTGCCGGCGCTGGTGCGCTTCGCATACTCCGTGCTTCCGCTCGTGCGGCACGACCTGGTCGCGTACGGCTTCTACCGACTCGACTGCGCACTGCGCTCGGCGATCATCCTCGGGATGATCGGGGCCGGCGGTCTCGGGTTCGAGTTCATCGTCGCGTTCCAAGCGCTGGCGTACGAAAAGCTGTGGACCCTCATCTACGCGCTCATCGTCCTCGGCGCGCTGGTGGATGCCTGGAGCGGCAGCCTGCGGGGTGAGGTGTCGCGTGCGTGGTCGCGCGCCTCGCTCCTCCTGTCGGGGGCCGGCTGCGTCGCCGCTGCGGCATACCTCGGGCCCAGCCTGAGCCGCCTGGTCAAGCAGCGGACCTGGCGGCTCCTGGCCGACACGGCCGAGCGGTCCTGGCCCCCGCAGCTCCCGGTCAGCTGGGGCAGGCTCGGCGAGGCGACCGTGGCCACGCTGCAGATGTCCGTGCTTGCGATCGTCATCGGTTCCGTCGTCGGCCTGGGGGCCGCCCTGGTCGCCGCCCGGCATCCTTCCCAGGGGCCCTTGCGGCGAGCCGTCGGGGCCGGCGCGCGCCTGATCCTCCTGGGGATGCGCGCGTTGTCGGTGCCGGTCTGGGCGCTGATCGTGCTCTTCGTGGTGTTCCCCGGGCTGCTGCCGGGGGCGATCGCCCTCGGGCTCTACAACGCGGGCGTCCTCGGGCGCCTGTTCGCCGAGGTGATCGAGAACCTGGACCAGCGGCCGGTGCAGGCGCTCGTGCTGGCGGGGGCGAGCAGCGCGGCAGCGTTCTTCTACGGGACGCTCCCGCTGGTGGCGCCGAAGATGCTCGCGTACGCCCTGTACCGCTGGGAGGTCGCCATCCGCGACACGGTCATCGTGGGAGTGGTGGGCGCCGGGGGGCTGGGTCGGATCCTGGAGGAGCGGCGCGCCGCCTTCGACATGCCTGGCATGCTCACGGTCGTTCTGGTGTTACTCGGGCTCGCCGTCGTGGTGGACCTCGTGAGTGCGGCGGCCAGACGCGACCTTCGGTAGGGCGGGCCTGGTCTCCGGTAGGGCGGGGGTCGGGGGCTCGCTTGCCGGTGCCGGTGCCGGTGCCTGTGCCGTCGCCCCGGTGGGGAGGTGCGGGGCCTGGACTCGGTTCCTCGACGCTGATGCCGTCGCCCCGGTGGGGAGGTGCGGGACCTGGACTCGGTTCTTCGATGTGGACGCGGTCGTTCGACGGGGACGTGGGGTGGTCGGTCTGGGCGCTGCTGTAGCAGCGTCAAGTCCGATCGGGGTGGGTCGGCGTCGGGGAAGCGAGTCCGGGTCGTACGGGTGGTGACGGGGTCGGCGTGG
>CAKUSI010000361.1 GCA_934678955.1 uncultured Austwickia sp.
CTCTACGACTCTGTCATCGAGGACGGGGTCACCGTCGGCCCGCTGTCCCTGGTCATGAAGGGCGAGACGCTGGCCGCTGGGACCCGCTGGCACGGCATCCCCACGCTCCGAGACGACGCGACCCGGCCATGAGCCAACGCATCGAGGGGCTCGACCTCGCGCGTGGGGTAGCGCTCGTGGGCATGCTGGCCGTGCATGTCTTCCCGACCTTCGACGGCGACGGGTCGGCGTCGCTCGCGACACAGATCGCGTCAGGGCGTTCGTCGGCCGTGTTCGCAACGATGGCGGGCGTCGGTCTCGCGCTCGTCACCGGAGGTCGCAACCCGGTCAGCGGGAAGGAGATGAACCGCTCCGCGGTGGCCATCGCCGTGCGCGCCGGTCTCATCGGGCTCCTCGGCCTGCTGATGGGGTACGTCACCGCTTTCGGCCACCTGGACGTGTACATCATCCTGCCGTCGTACGCGATGATGTTCCTCCTGGTCCTCCCGGCCTTGCGCCTTCGGCCCACCGCTCTGTTCGCGGTGGCCGGCGTCGTCGGGTTGGCGGCGCCTCTCCTCATCGACGTGTTCTTCGCCGATGGCCCCCGTTTCGACCCCGAGCCGAATCCCGATCCCACGCTGGGACACGCGCTCGCGCACCCCTTCGGGCTCCCCGTCTACCTGCTCGTCGGCGGGTCCTATCCAGCCCTGACCTGGGTCACCTTCCTCCTCGTCGGCCTCGGCCTGGGGCGCCTCGACCTGGCGGCGCGCCGGGTCGCCGTCTGGTGCGTCGCGGCGGGTTCCGCCCTGGCGATCACCGCCTGGACGGTGTCCCAGATCCTGCTCTACCCCCTCGGCGGCCTTCGGGAGCTCCGCCGGGCCGCGCCGCGCCGCTGGTCGGATGAGCGCATCCTCTGGGCTCCTTTTCCTGGCGATCTCGACACGCCGTGGTGGTACGCGGTGCGGGCGCCGCACTCGGACGCGCCGCTGGCCATCGCCATCGCGCTCGGTTCGGCCGTGGCGGTCTTCGGGGTGGCGCTGCTCATCGGGCGCTCGCGCCGCGTCGAACGGCTCCTCGCGCCGCTCGCGGCCGCCGGCAGCATGATCCTCACCCTCTACTGCGCGCATATCGTCGTGCTCGCGACGGGACTGTTCGAGGAGCGTCCTGGCGTCCAGTTCTGCCTGCTGCTCGCCGCGATGCTCGCGTTCGCGACATGGTGGCGACCTCGCCACCGTCGCGGCCCGCTCGAGGCGCTCGTCGCGATGCCGGTTGCCGCGGTGCGGCGCGCCATGACCCCCAGGTCAACGAGCACGCGCATCGGGACGCGCTGACCGGCGCGCCACCGGGGGCCGGGCGACCGGGGCCGGGGGCCGGGGGCCGGGTGACCGGGGCCGAGGGCCGGGATCAACCTGCGGCCAGAGGACTTAGCGGGCCGTGCCGGGCCAATACATGCTGTCTTTTGTCGGGCGGGCTCCGAAGATCGCCTGCCCGACGCGGACCACCGTCGCGCCCTCCTCGATGGCCAGCTCGTAGTCGCCGGACATCCCCATCGACAGCTCGGGACCCAGCAGGTCGGGGTCGTCCTCGCGCAGACGGTCCCGCAGCGTCCGAAGCGTGACGAAGCAGGCCCGTACGCGTTCGGTGTCCGTCGTGAACTCGGCGAGCGTCATCAAGCCGCGCACCCGCAGGGCCGAGCAGCGCGGGAGGACCCGGACGAACGAGGCGACGTCGTCGGGTCGCAGGCCGAACTTCGACTCCTCGGCCGAGGTGTTGACCTGGACGAACACGTCCAGGCTCCGACCCGCGGCCTGCAGGCGGCGATCCAGGGCCTCGGCGACCCGAGTGCTGTCCAACGCCTGGAACTCGTCCGCGAAAGCGGCCACGTCCTTGGCCTTGTTGGTCTGCAGGTGCCCGATCAGGGACCAGGAGAGGTTCAGGTCGGCCATCGCCTGCGCCTTGCGCTGGGCCTCCTGCACCTTGTTCTCCCCGAAGGCGGTGCACCCCGCCGCCACCGCCCGCCGGAGTCGGTCCTCCGGCACGGTCTTGCTGACCGGCAGCAGTCGCACGTCTCCCGGGTCGCGGCCCGCACGGCCCGCCGCCGCGGCGATGCGCTCCTGCACCGCCGCGAGGTTGCGCCGGAAGTCCTCCAGCGTGGTCGCCCGCGCGTACCCTTGCGCAGGCGCGCCGCCCTCACCCGTACCCTCGACCATCTCGACCGCCTCCTTCACCGAGCCCATCATCCACCCGGCCACCGGGGACACCGGGTCAGCGCAGGTAATCGACCGTGCGCTCACGGATCAGGGAGAACTGGATGAGGTCGGTGTCGATGTACTCCCGGGCGAGCATCACCGGCGCGTCGTCCTCGTCGTAGTTCACGCCCTCCAGCATCAGGAGCGGCCGGTCCGGGAGTTCGTACGCGCCCGAGGGGAGGTGGCTGATGACGTCGCGCGGTTCGACGACGCGGATCTCCACCCGGTCGCGCACGATCCGCAGGCCGCGCACCGCCGCCAGGAAGCGAAACACCGAGTCCTCGTGGTGCGCGAGTTGATCCAGCGCGCCGTCGTCGCCGATCAGCGCCTCCGGGAAGTAGTCGACGCAGAGCGCGCAGAACGCCCCGTCGGCGCGAAACACCTTCTCGGTGACGAGGAGCTGCGCGTCGGAGGGCAGGTGCAGGGCTTCGGCGATCGCCGCGTCGCGCCCCGCCGGGGCGGTCCCGATCAGCTCGACCCCCGGCGCGTACCCGGCCCGCCGGATCATGTCGCTGAACTCCAGCACGGGGTTGAACGGGACCTTCATGTGCAGGGACGCGACGTTGATGAACGTGCCCCGCCCCTGCCGGCGGGTGATCACGCCCTCCTTGGCCAGGTCGTTGAGCGCGGTCCGCAGGGTCGTGCGGCTGACCCCGATGATCCGGGCCAGCTCCTCCTCGCGCGGCAGCTTCTTCTGCGTGGCGATGTCGCGGGAGCGGATGTACGCGAGCAGCGTCTCCTTCGCCCGCACGGACAAGGCCGTGCCCTCGACGCGGAACTCGTTCACGTGCCTCGCTCTCCATCCGCCGGCTGTCGTCGGATGGGCCGGCCGGCGGATGGAGACGAGTCTAGGGGGCTGTTAGTACGGGTCCTCGCTGCCCGCATGCCGCGAGCGGGCCCCCGCGTCCAGGAGGTCCTCCTCCATATCTCGCACGGATGTGCCGTTGAAGAGCAGGTTCAGCACCACCGCGGTGACGCTCACCATGAACAGGCCGTCGCCGAGCAGCATCGACAGCGTCTGGTTCAGCTCGCCGAACGCCTCGGGCAGGAAGTTCGCGCCGATCCCGACCGCCAGCGAGGTGCCGATGATCGTGAAGTTGTGGTTCTTGCCGAAGTCGAGCGAACCGAGGATGGACAGTCCCGCCGCGGTGATGATCCCGAACAAGTAGAGCGTCGCCCCGCCCAGGACCGGCTTGGGAATCGCGGTGAACACGGCGGCGACCTTCGGCAGGACACCGAGGAGGATCGCCATCGAGGCGGCCATCATGATGACCTTGCGGCTCTTGACGTTGCTGAGCCCAATGAGGCCGACGTTCTCCTTGAAGATGACGGTGGGTACGGCGTTGAAGCCGCCCGCCACGACCTGGCCTGCGGACTGCGCCCGGATGCCGCGCACGATCTGGGCGCGCGAGGTGCGGCTTCCGGTGATCTGGTCGAGCACGGAGTAGCCACCGATGCACTGCAGGATGTTGATGATGCAGAAGAGCACCATCAGTGCGATCGGCACGAGGTGGAACTCCGGCGCCCCGAAGTGCAGCGGCGGCACGACCTGGAACCAGGAGGCCTGCGCGATCCCGTCGGTGTGCACCAGCCCGAGCGGGATGGCGGCGATCGTGCCCAGCATCAGGGCGATGAGGAGCGCCAACACCCTGGTCATCCCGCGCCCGAAACGCTCGAGGAGCACGACGGCGATCAGCGTGCCGAACCCGAGCAGCAGGTTGCGCGGCGAGCCGAAGTCCGGGGAGCCGTGGCCGCCGGCGAGGTCGGC
>CAKUSI010000362.1 GCA_934678955.1 uncultured Austwickia sp.
TTCGTCGTCGCGCTGATCTGCTCCAAGCTCGTGCTCGTCGTGATGTTCCTCGTCGCGATCACCCAGGTCTCCGCACCCATCGACGCCGACCTCGCCTCGATCAGCGACCCCATCGCCGGGATCGTGCTCATGGCGATGGCCGCGTTCGCCCCGTATCTCACCTACAAGTTCATCGCGTTCGTCGGGTTCGACATGTACCACGCCATCGGCTCTGAACAAGACGCCAAACACGCCCTCAACCGGCCCATCCCCGTCCCCGGACGCGGCACAGGCGGTGGTGCAGAGCCGAAGAAGGTACTCGACGGTGCAGGCAACACCAGCGGCTTCAGTGGTGGCGGTGGAGGCGGTGCGCCGCCGGCACCGAAACCCACACCTGTATCCTCGGCCGGAAGCGGGGCGGGTGCGTCAGGTGGCGGCGCAGCCGCAGGCGGCGGTGCTGCGGCTGCTGGACCCGCTGCTGCCGTGGTCGTCGGGGCCCAGGTCGCCAAGGGAGCCGCGATCGCCGGACCGAAGACCGGAACCGCGCTCGGTACACAGGGCGAGCACGCTGCGGATGCCGCCGCCCAGACCCCACCGCCACCCCCAGCAAGCACACCTCCCGCGACACCGACGCACGTTCCATCGCCGTCGTCGAGTCCAGCACCGCCAGCGCCGAGGAGCGATCCCGCACCGCCACCGAAGCCCACCCCGCCACCTGCGCCACGAGCACCGAAGGAGTAGACCCGTGACCTCGAATCAGAACGCTCGCAGCATGGGTGATCTCGTGCCGGTGAAGTTCTCCCGCCTCACCCGGCGCGGCATCCTCCTCGGCCTCTCTCTGACCCAGCTCATCACCCTGGCTATAGGCGGAGTGACGCTGATCGTGGCGTTCTATGCAGGTGGCGGGATGCTCCTCGCCTACACCGCCCCGGTGTGGGTGCTCTCGGCCGCGCTGACCTGGATACCCATCGTGGGCAGGCCCATCGTCGAGTGGCTGCCGGTCGCGTGCTGGTGGCTGTGGCGCACCACCGGCGGGCAACTCCTGTACCGGCGAAGGATCGTCACGCCCCGGACCGTCGGCACGCTCGCGCTGCCCGGAGACATGGCACGGCTGCGGGAGTTCGACGACCCCGACACCGGAGCCGGGATGATCCACGACCCCCACGCAGCCACCCTCACAGTGGTCTGCGAGGTCACCCACCCAGCGTTCGTGCTCCTCGACCCCGGCGAACAGGAACGCCGCGTCACCTCATGGGGCCGCGTGCTCGCCACCGTCTGCCGCTCCGGCCGCGTCGCCACCCTCCAAGTCCTCGAACGCACCCTCCCAGACTCCGGCACCGGGCTTGCCGAGTGGTGGGCCGCGCACGGCACTCCCGACGGATCATGGGCCGCCGACACCTACGCCGAGCTGATCGAACGCGCCGGGCCCGCAGGTGAACGCCACGCCACCACCCTGTCTCTCTCCCTGGATATAAAGGCGGCGGCACGCCAGATCAGAACCGCAGGGGGCGGCATTCGGGGTGCGGCGAACGTGCTGCGCCAGGAGATGAACACCCTGGTCGCCGCTCTCCGCTCCGCCGACCTCGCACCGTCGGGCTGGCTCACTCCAGGACAGATCGCGGTCATGCTGCGCTCCGCCTACGACCCCGCCATCGCCGCCACCCTGGAACGCCACGGCCAACTCGGCCAATCCCTTGCCACCGCGGGACCGGTCGCGGTCACCGAAACCTGGGGACGGTTACGTACCGACTCCGCCCACCACGCGGTGCTGTGGATCAACGAATGGCCCAGGTCGCTGGTGTACCCGGGGTTCTTGTCGCCGGTGCTGCTGTCCACCGGCATCCAGCGGTCGTTCTCGCTGATCTGCACCCCGATGCGCTCCGACCAGGCCGCCCGCGACATCCGCAAGAAGAAGGTCGAGCACATCTCCGACCAAGCCCAACGAGCGAAGATCGGCCAGATCGAGGACGCCTCCCAAACCGCTGAACACCACGACGTGCTCCAACAAGAAGCCGACCTCACCGCCGGCCACGGCATCCTCCGCTACACCGGCCTCATCGCCGTCTCCGCCCCGACCATCGAGGAACTCGACGCCGCCGTGGCTGCGATCGAGCAGGCAGCGATCCAAGCCTCCTGCGAAACCCGGCTCCTCGTTGGTCAGCAGGCCGTCGCGTTCACCGCCGCGGCGCTGCCGCTGTGTCGGCGAGTCTGAGAGTCAGTCCGTGGGCTTGACGAGAACCGTCGTCGATGGGTCGACGTCGGGCGCCCAGGCGAGGGTCGGGAGGTCGACGCTGTCCAGCCCCGCGAGTTCAAGTGCAGCCTGGCCTGACAGGTGGGAAGAGTTGATGGAACTGCCCGTTGGCGACGGCCGCGTAGAACTGTGCGGCGTAGCTGATCGCGTCGGCGTCTTCGATGCTATCGGCCATCCCGATGGCGAACGGAACCACCTGCGCCACCAGGTCGTCGATCTGAGCGGCGGAGCGACAGGAGTTCAGCAGGACGAGTAGCGGCGGGTCATCGGTCGCACTGATCGCTCGCGCGAACGCGCGCGCCGTCACGATCACACCTTCGTGGGGTTCATCTGTTTCGTCCTCGAACACGATCAGGTCATCGTTGCTGTGGCCCGAGAAGTGCACTACGTGAGGGCGGAACTTCGTGATGCCGTCCAGCAGGTCCACGGTGGTGGCCGCTGGTCGCACATCGAGTTCGATCTGGTCGCGGTGCAGCGCGGACTCCACCGCCGCCCGGATGCGCTTCTGTTCCCTCCCAACGCGGAGGTCACCTTCAGCCGAGGCACCCAGCATGAGCACCCGGAGCTTTTCGGGTTTGGGCGCGGGGAGGTGCCGCAGCACAGTGGTCACGGCTACCTCGGCGCCGATGATCCTCGACTCTAGTTGGGCGCGTTCTACGGCTGCTCGCCGGTCAGCGCGCTGCTGCTCGCTCTTGCGGCGACGTTCGGCCGCGTCTGCCTCCGACTGCTCAGCCCGGGCAAGCTTGACCTGCAGGGCCGCCTCTTCCTTCGCGTACCCGGCTGCCCGTGTCTGCCAGCGACTGGCCTCCTTGCCCGCGGTCTCGGCTTCCTTCTCTCTGCGCTCGGCCTCGCGAAGCTTGCTGCTGCGGGTTGAGGTGCTCGATGTCTTGGCTGCAGCCTGTCGCGCCTTGGCGGCGTCGGCACGCTTCGAGGACTCCTTGGACCGATACTCGCCAGCCTTCTTATCCGCGTCGATGCGCTGCTTGCGTTTGCGATCCAGTTGGCCTCGATACTGGCTTGCGCTCACTCTGTCGTGCTCCTGCTCGTATGCCTATCCGTCGATACAACGGTAGGCCGGACCGCTGACATTCTTCGCGGGCCGCTTGTGCGTACCTCCCCATCACACAGCACGAGGGAGGTCCATGATGCCCACGTTCTTCGATTCCACCGCCGATGCCGCCGAGGCGTCCGAGGCTCTGCGGGGTCTCGCGCACGCTAGCCGCACGTTCGATCAGCCCGCTCAGATGTACGGGGTGATCGGTGACCTGTCCTCGGGGATGCGGTCGCTGCACCAGGTGCTGGAACAGCTCGCTGATGTGCACGAGCGGAAGGCCGTGCACGCGTTCAACGACGACGGCGACCACACGGCCGGAGTCCGGGACGCTCTCACCACGGCCGAGGAGCTGCGACACTCGGCGCGTCTGGTGGATCAGGCCTACGACCGGCTCGCGGAAGGGTTCATCGCGGCGGGGCGGATCGCCTGGCACCCCGAACCCGCCATCGAAGAGACAGCACAGTCGCGGTGGATCAACGTAGTGTTCCTCCAAGGCGACGAGGCCGCCCGCCCGTTGCGCATCCTTGGCGAGCTGGGGCACGTAGACGCGGTGGACTACCTCGCGCAATGGGACTACGGAGAAGAGACCACACAGGCGGCGTTGGAGAACGGGTACGTCTACGACGAACCCGGCCAGGGCACCAACGACCGGGTGATCTCTGGCGACTACGCCCTGGTCGTCAACCCGCACGTCGGGTACGTGTCCC
>CAKUSI010000363.1 GCA_934678955.1 uncultured Austwickia sp.
CGGCTCAACCAGCGGGGGTCCGGCTCAACCAGCGGGGGTCCGGCTCAACCAGCGGGGGTCCGGCTCAACCAGCGGGGTCCGGCTCGACGAACGGACCTCACCCACGAGCGCTACGCCGCGGCCCCGCTCAACCAGCATCAAAACGGTCCGGCTCAACGAGCGGGTGCCAGGCCTTTCGACGCCGACGAAGGCTGAGAGCAATCGAGCTTGCTCGATTGCCGAGGCCGAGGAAGGCGTTACAGCGCGAAGCGATCAGGCAGCCACGACGCTTCGCGCGTGTGGCTGGCTCAAGGAGCGGGGTCAGCGCAGGGTCGCGGGGAGCTCCAACTGGCTCCAGACCGCGCGCCAGATCCGCTTGCACGGGATCCCGGCAGCGAGCGCGTCGCGCACCGTCCTGCTGCCCAGTTCCTCCATCACGACCTGGTCCGCCCAGGACGCCGCGTATCCCGCGGGCAGGACTTCGTCCATCCGCTGCCACAGCTCAGCTTCACGCACGCGCCAACCGTACAGGTTGCACTAACGTACGCCCCATGAATGCACCTGGGATGCCCTCCCACAAGCGGTCCGACCGCATGGTCGCGCTGCTCGCCCTGCTGAACGAGCAGGGGCACCTCCCGCTCGCCTATCTCGCGGAGCGGCTGAACGCCTCCGCCGCGACCATCCGCCGCGACGTCGCGGTGCTGGAGGCGCAGGGCCTGCTCGAGCGCACGCACGGGGGCGCCCACCCGGTCAAGGGCAACGCCGAGCTCCCGGTCCGGCTGCGCGACGGCAGGCACCTGGAGGCGAAGAGGAGGATCGCGGCTCACATCGCGACGCTCATCCCGGCGGGCAAGCACGCGATCGGTCTCACCGGCGGCACGACGACCGCCGAGGTGCTGCGCGCGCTGCAGCACCGCAGCGACCTCACCATCATCACCAACTCGATCAGCATCGGCCTCGCCGCTGCGGAGCAGGGGCAGGGCCGCGTGCTGATCGCGGGCGGTGTGCTGCGGCCGAACTCACTCGAACTCGTCGGCTCGCTCGCCGAGTCCACCATGAAGCACGTCAACATCGGAACGGCTGTCATCGGCGGCGACGGCCTGACGGCCGAGAACGGCTTGACCACGCACGACGAGATCGAGGCCCGCACCAACAGCGTGATGATCGAGCGTTCCCAGAGGGTCGTCGTCGCGTGCGACTCGTCGAAGATCGGCACCCCGACGCTCGCCAAGATGGCCGACATCGCCGACATCGACGTGCTGGTCACGGACTCGGACATCGATCCCGCCCAGCTCGCTGCGATCCGCGCCGCCGGCGTCGACGTCCACCTCGTGGAGGCTCCCCGCCTGTGATCAGGCGGCGGAGATCAGCCGCCCCTGGCGCTCGGCCTCGAGGGCCGCGAGCTTCGTGCTGATCGTGATCATGAGGTCTGAGAGGGAGACGTCCAAGGCCTGGGCGATCGAGAAGACGACCTCGCTCGAGGCCTCCTTGTGACCGCGCTCGATCTCGGAGAGATATCCCAGGGACACCATGCTGGCCATGGAGACCTCTCGCAGGGTCATGCCGGCGCACATCCGGAGCTCCCGGAGTGTCTCGCCCATCACCTTACGAATCAGAATCGTCTTCACGGCTACCTACCTTGCCTCGAGGGAACCCTGCGTCCGCCTCGCCTGGTGTAACTCCGCTCTGAGCGGATTTGTTCCCGGAGGGCGAACTTTCGCCACGCGGAGCACAGCTCGCGGGTAGGTGGTGCCGTAGCGAGGACGGACAGGACCTCTCATAAGACCCGGAGCAGCATTTCGAGGGCGTGGTCGATGGCCGCGGCGCGGATCTGCTCCCGGTCGCCCTCCAACTGCTTCAGCTCGGTGTACTGCGGCGCGGCCGAGACGCCCACGCGCGGGCCGACGACGGCGAACCACACCGTGCCGACGGAGGCGCCGTCGATCTCCGTAGGTCCGGCGACGCCCGTGGTCGCGACCGCCCAGTCGGACTCGCACTGGCGCTGCGCGCCGAATGCCATCTGGAGGGCCGTCAGCTCGTTGACGACGCCGTCATGGCGGATCAGCTCCTCGTCGACACCGGCGAGCGACGCCTTGAGGTCGCGCGCGTAGGTGACGAGGGCGCCGCGGAAGACGGCCGAGGCGCCGGGGACCGAGGTGAGGGCCGCTCCGATGCCGCCGCCGGTGATCGACTCGCAGGCGGCCAGCGTAACCGACCGCTCCGACATCTTCTTGATCACATCTGCTGCCAACGACATGGCCAGTCCTTCCCCGTCGAGTGACCCCAGGTTACCCTCGATCCACCGGTGGGCGCCGTAGCGAGCGGCACCAGACGGGTGCAATGGCAAGCCCTGGACGCGAAGGCATACCGGGACGTCTGTTGAGCGGTCAGGGCGAAGCCAGTGTGCCCGGATGGGGTCGCGTAGTAGGCGCGGACCGGTGGATCGAGGGTTACCCCGACTGCTCCTTGGCCAGGGCGTCCCTGCGGATCCGCCAGGCGCCGATGAGATAGTCGATCCCGGTGACGATCGTGAGGATCAACGCCGCCCACATGAGCGCCCAGGCGATGACCTGGAGCCAGCCCGGCAGGAAGGCGAGGCCCAGGCTGAACAGGATCAGCGCGAACGTCTGCGTCGCCGTCTTCGCCTTGCCGCCCTTGTTCGCCGCCATCACGGTGCCGTACTTCTTGAGCACCTCGCGCACCCAGGTGATGCCCCACTCGCGGACCAGGATGATGATGGTGAACGCCCACGGCAGTTCCGGCCTGGCGGGGTACTCGGGCCCGGAGGGGAGCGTCAGGATGCTGAGCGAGATGAACGCCGCGCCGGTGAGGGCCTTGTCCGCGATCGGGTCCCAGATCTTGCCGAAGTCCGTGATCAGGTTGTACTTGCGGGCGATGTAGCCGTCGGCGAGGTCGGTCAGCATCGCGAGGACGAACACCGCTGTCGCGGCGAGCCGCCACTCGAAGAGCTCGGGGTCCCGGAAGAGGAGCACGACGTAGACCGGGACCAGGATGATCCTGACCACCGTCAGGATGTTCGGGACGTTCCAGTTGCTCACGGGCTGCCCGTGGCTCGGCGTGTCGGTCACAATGCCTCCGAACTGGATGCGCTCATCGCGCCTCCGCAATCAGGTCGATGCCGGCCGAGTCGACGACCCGGGCGGGAACCAGCCGGCCGACACTCGCGTCGGCCGCCCCGGTCAGGGTAACGGCGCCGTCGGTCTCCGGCGCCTGGTGCTCAGCCCTGCCGACGACCTCGCCGTCGTTCGTCTCGACGAGCACGAGGACGTCCTCGCCGATCCGGTCGGCCGCGCGCGCCTCGCACACGTCGACGGCGACATCGGCCAGCATCGCGCGGCGCTCCTCGATCTCGTCCTCGGGGAGGTGTCCCGGAAGGCCGGTGCCCTCCGTGCCGTCCTCGTCGGAATACCCGAAGACGCCCAGCACGTCGAGCGAGGCGTCGACGATGAACTGGCGCAGCGTCTCGACGTCCGCCTCGGTCTCGCCGGGGAAGCCCGCGATGACGTTGCTGCGGATGCCCGCGCGCGGCGCGGCGGAGCGGATCCGGCCGATCAGGTCCAGGAAGCTGTCGGCGTCGCCGAAGCGGCGCATGGCCCGCAGCACGGGGCGCGCGGCGTGCTGGAAGCTGAGGTCGAAATAGGGGACGACCTTCTCCGTGCCGAGCATCGCGTCGAGCATGCCCGGGCGGATCTCCGCGGGCTGGAGGTAGGACACGCGGATCCACTCCAGCCCGTCGACGCGCGCGAGGCGGCGCAACAGCCCCTCCAGTCGCACGTCGGAGCCGAGGTCCTTGCCGTAGGAGGAGGTGTTCTCGGAGACGAGGAACAGCTCCTTCGCGCCGTGCTCGACGAGCCAGCGGGCCTCGGCCTCCAGCTCCTCGACGGGCCGCGACAGGTAGCTGCCGCGGAACGCGGGGATGGCGCAGAAGGCGCAGCGCCGGTCACAGCCGGACGCGATCTTGAGCGACGCGGACGGCCCGTCGTCGAGC
>CAKUSI010000364.1 GCA_934678955.1 uncultured Austwickia sp.
CACCAGGTGCTGCGTGCCGCCCGCGTGGGTCAGGCCGCCGATCAACAGCGCGAGACCGAGGAGCGCGCTGGCGGCGGAGGCGCCCAGCCCGTACCCGATCGCCCGGGCCGCCGCCTGCCGCGGCCCCAGCGGGCCGGCGCGGCCGGCGGCCGCCAGCGCGATCACCACGACCCCGGCCCACCCCATCACGACCAGGTAGGCGGCGATGATGTCGCTCGGTCGATGCCAGGCCACGATCAGCGTCCCCACCCCGGCGGCGGTGCCCAGCAGGGTGGCCACGGGCACGAGGACGGGTCGCCAGGAGGCGGGCAGCACGAGCAGCAGCCCGATCACCACCGAGGTGATCACGGTGACGTGCCCGCTGGGAAGGGTGTTGATCACGGAGTACCCGAAGTCCGGCCGGTCGACCACGCCGTGCTTGAGCACCTGGGTCGTCACGTTGGCGCTGGCGACCAGCACCGCCGAGGCGATCGCGAGGTCGGGGCGCCGGCGGGCGAGCGCGATCGCGCCTAGGACGAGCAGCGTGAGGGCCACCGCGCCGATGCTGACGAACTCCAGGCCTGCGAGCAGGACGCTATCGGTGCGCCAGTCGGTGACGATCGCCCCCATGACGACGTCCTCGCCGCGCTGGCCCCGCGCCGTCCACACGAGGGTGCGCACCAGCGCCCACACCCCGGCGGCGGCCACCAGGATCAGCAGGGCGCCGCTCATGATCGCGCCGGCGGGCCGCGCGCGTCCGCCTCGGGATGGCGTTCCGTACGAGCGGTGGTCGCCCTCCGACGGGCGCGCACCGTACGCAGGGCGATCGGCTGCCGGCCGGTATGGCTCCTCGCCGCCTCCCGCGGCGTACCAGGAGGAATCCCTCGACGCGTACGGCGAGTCGCCCCTGGGCACGTAGGGCGAGCGGTCGCCCCCCGGCGCGGTGGGCAAGGGCAGGGTGCTGCTCATGCCCGACATAGTCCCAAAGCGTCCTGTACCCCGACTGAGCGTTCCGAGGCTCGGGCTAGGGTGAGTCTGGCCGGGGACGCGGCGTGACTGCGCGGGTGGGTGCACGGGTTGAACGTGCGGGGGCGAGCGGGAAGCGAGGATCCAGCGATGGCGCCAGCGGGCAGAGCCACGACCGGAGCTGCATCCCGACACGAGGTCGGTTCCGGCGCGACACTCCCCCAGGACGATGCCGCGACCGGCGTGGCTCCGCGGGTCGTGGTCGTCGGCGGCGGGCTGACCGGCCTGGCGGCGGCACGCAGACTCTCTCTGGCAGGCGCCGAAGTCACCCTGGTGGAGGCCTCGACGCGCCTCGGGGGCCAGGTCCGCACGCTCGACCTGCCGAGCTCCGCCACCCCGATCGATGTCGGCGCCGAGGCGATGCATACCGGCGCCCCCGAGACCGAAGCCCTCCTGGACGAGCTGGGCCTGCGCTCCTCGATGGTGCTCGCACGCACCGGCGAGAGCTGGCTGTGGACGCCCGTCGGGCGACGCCGTCTGCCCGAGGGGGTCGGCCCCGCGGGACCCACCCGGCTGCGGCCGGTGCTCGCAAGCGGCGTGATGACGCTGCCGGGGATGGCCCGGGCGGGGCTGGAGCCGGTATTCGCGTGGCTGCGCCGACCGCCGTCTGTGGGACCCGGCCAGGACGTGGCGGTCGGGGACTTCGTCGCGGGCCGCTTCGGCCGCCAGGTCGTCGACCGCTTCGTCGACCCGCTCCTCGGGGGGCTGCACTCCGGCGACGTCCGACAGCTCAGCCTCCGCGCGACCACGCCCTCCCTGGTCGGCGCCGCCACCTCGGGTCGCTCCCTGATGCCGCTGCGGCTGCGGGACCTGCCCCGCGTGGTGCGCGCTCGATGGCCGCAGCGTCCCGGCGGGCGGCACGAGGCACCGCGCCGGGCGGGCGCGACGTCTCCCGGGATGCGGTTTTTGACCTGGCCGGGCGGGCTGCGCACCGTCCTGGACGCTCTGCTCGCCGACGTGGCGGTCGACGTCCGTACCGGCACCCTGGTCACGGCGCTGCTGCGCGGCGAGGACGGGGTGACGCACGCGACCAGGGCGACAGGCGCCGGCCGCGGCCCCGGCGAGAGCATGCCGGGGGCTCAGGCACCCCGCTCGCCTGCATACCGTCTGCGGTTGCAGACCGGGACGGCGACCGAGCTGCTGCCCGCCGACGGCGTCGTACTCGCCGTCCCCGCGTGGGCGTCCCGACGCCTGCTCGCGACGCTGGCGCCACGGGCCGCCGACACACTGGCGGCGACGCGAGTGGCCTCGACCGCGACGGTCGTGCTGGGATTTGCGCGTGAGGACGTGGCTGGAGTGCCCGCTCTCGCGGGCAATGGGCTGCTGGTGAGTTCGCGGACCGGCACGCTGCTCAAGGCGATCACGAATCTGAGCGCGAAGTGGCCGCAGTACGCGGACGAGGAACTCTTCTGGGTGCGACTGTCGGCCGGTCGCGACGGGGTCGACCTGGTCACGCCCCTCACCGACGACGAGTTGGTCGACCACCTCCGGCGGGATCTGCGCTTTTTTACCGGTCTCGACGCCGCCCCCCGCGTCGTGCACGTCGAGCGGTGGCGCCGGGGCCTGCCGCAGCTCACCGTGGGGCATGTGGATCGGGTCGAGGCCGCGCGTGCCGAGCTGGTCGACGCGCTGCCGGGCGTCGCGCTCGCCGGCGCCAGCTACGACGGCATCGGGCTGGCCGCGTGCCTCGGGTCGGCCCGCCGCGCCGCCGCGAGCGTGCTGGAGGCCAGCGCCGCGCAGCGTCCGCGGCCAGAACACGTACCGGCCGCCGGGACGCCCCCGACCGAACACGTACGGGCCGGCGGGCCCCCCTCGCCGTCCGATGCCGCCCATCAGCCCAGGAGCGTCCGATGACCGTGACCGAAGGCCGCGCCGTGCGGCAGCTGCACCACGAGCCGGGCGACCGCCCGATGATCGTGATCTGGGAGACCACCCGGGCCTGCCAACTCGTCTGCAAGCACTGCCGGGCCGACGCGCAGAAGGTCGCGCACCCCGATCAGTTGAGCACCCAGCAGGGCCGGGAGCTGCTGGGTGAGATCGCGGGGTTCGGGTCGCCCTACCCCATCGTCGTCCTCACGGGCGGCGACCCGTTCGAGCGTGAGGATCTGCCGGAGCTCGTGCGCTACGGCGCGTCCCTCGGGCTGCACATGGCCCTCTCCCCATCGGTGACCCCCAAGATGACCCCCGAGTCGCTCGCCACCTTCCGCGAGGCCGGCGTCCACGCCCTGTCCCTGTCGCTGGACGCGGCCAGTGCGGACGTCCACGACGGATTCCGGGGCGTCGACGGGGTCTTCGACGACACGATCCGCGCCGCCGGCTGGGCTCGCGAGCTGGGCTACCGGTTGCAGATCAACTCGACCGTGACCCGCGGCACCGTCGACGAGCTGCCCGCTCTGCTGCGCACGGTCCGAGCCCTCGACGCGTCGCTGTGGAGCGTGTTCTTCCTCGTCCCGACCGGGCGCGGCAGCGCGCTGCAGCCGCTCGCCGCGGACGAGGTCGAGGACGTGCTGCACTGGCTGCACGACGTGTCCGACCTGCTCGCGGTGAAGACCACCGAGGCGCCCCACTACCGCCGCGTGGCGATCCAGCGGGCCCGCCGCCGCGCCGCAGGCGACCCGGAGCCGGAGCGCGGCCCCCTCTATCACCGCCTGCGCGACGCCGTCGCCGATCTCCTGGACGATCCTGACCGGCCGCGCCGCACTCCGCGCCCGCCGATCGACGTCAACTCCGGCCGGGGGTTCGCCTTCGTGTCGCACACCGGCCTGGTCTACCCGAGCGGGTTCTTCCCGCAGCACTGCGGCGACGTGACGAAGTCCTCGTTCGTCGAGATCTACCGCACCAACCCGCTCTTGGTATCCCTGCGCCACCCCGGGGGCTACCACGGCAAGTGCGGCGTCTGCGAGTTCGGTGAGGTGTGCGGCGGGTCGCGCAGCCACGCGTACGCCGTGACCGG
>CAKUSI010000365.1 GCA_934678955.1 uncultured Austwickia sp.
GTTGCCCGACGGGCGACGCATCCGCGGCGTCGGCGTGCGCCGGCCGCGCGGCGATGTGCCTGCCCCCGATTTCGCGGTCTATCTACTTGGCCGTGACCCAGCGCCTGGTCCTTGGCCTCATCGCTGGGTGCGGTGGCGAGACTTCCGGCTGCCGGACTCGACCGACGACGCGACGGCGGCGCTGCGTGAGGCGTGGGGACGTGCCGGTGAGGAGCGAGTCGAGATCGGGTGTGGCGGCGGCATCGGGCGGACCGCGACGGCTTTGGCGCTGCTGGCAACGATGAGCGGTGTCGCGCCAGAAGACGCGGTGGCGTGGGTCCGTTCCCACTATCACCGGCGAGCTGTCGAGACGGGCAGGCAACGACGCTGGGTAGAGCAGACCGCGACCTTGCTTCAGACGGAGCGGGAGTGACCTTGGTCGTCAGCGTCGGGCGGCGGCGTAGGTGTTCCAGGCTGAGCCGGTGAGTTCAGCCCAGCGGGTCGCGGTGGTGATGTGGATGCCGATGAGCGAGGCGAACACGGCGGGCGGGGTCGTGGAGGCCAGGTGCAGTAGCGCGGTGCTCCGGCTGGCGCGGGTGAAGATGCCGAGCTGGTTCATCCGCCGCATGAGTGAAGCGGGATGAAGATGGGTGCCCGCGTTCTTGCCAGTGAACAGCCACCGGGCATCAGCCAGGATGCTCGCAGTGCCGAACGGCTTGACGACCGGTAGCGCGGTGACCAGCCCGTCCAGAGGCGGGATCAGCAGCAGCGGTTCGCGGCCGAGCCGCAGATAGGTTCCCGTGTCGCGGACCTCGATGTCATCAGTGGTCAGGGCGGCGATCTTCGCGACGGGCTGGGCATAGAGCAGGATCAGGCAGGCGGCGGCGCGATCCTCAATGCTGGCGACGGTGGAGTCGTGCAGGAGTCGGCGGGCAAGGGCCAGCTGATCTTCGGCGTCAACCTGATGGGCGGGGTCTTTCGCCGCGACGGGTTCGGGCAACGTGACTCGGGGTAGGTAGCCGCCTCGTGTGAGCCAGCGGACGAACCCCAGGCGGGTGCTGCGGCTCGTGCTGAGCCAGGCGTCCACGCAGGCTTGCGGGCAGTCGTCGAGGGTGTGACCGCCCGCGGTCAGGTCGTCGAGAAAGGCGTGGGCGGTGTGAATGTCGCTGCGGCAGCGTGCGGCGACATGAGCGGTGAGGTGGCCGTGGCGGTTGGTCTTGGCGCGGCCGACGACGTGCCAGCGGGCATAGCGGGACAGCACGCCGCGCAGCTCAGGATCGGTGATGTCGGCGCCGGCTTCGGCAGCGTGGCGGTGTAGCCGGGCGGCGTTCTCGTCCCGGGGCGGCAACGCACCGGAGGCGACGAGCATCGCGCGCAGGTAGGTCACCGAGAACACGTGCGGGCGGGCATCGCGAGCATCGTGTGACAGGTCGAGCCGGCCTTGAGCGATGTCGGTGAGCAGGTGCAGGCTCGGCAAGTCGTGCCAGTTGTTCAGCAGCGAGCGGGGTTGGCGTAGCTCGGTCAGGGCATCGCGGACGGGTTTCAGCTCGGGTCGGATCGTGCCGTCCGGGCCGGTGAGCGCGGCGTCGATCTGCTGGGTGGCTTGGCAGGCGAAGCAACGGGGCCGGCCGTGGTTGGTGGTTCGCCGGCCGAGCGACCGCTGGCCGCAGATGGAGCAGTCGATGACCGGCGCTTGGTAGCAGGTCGGGCAGACGTCCGGGCTCGCGGCGGTCGCTTTCAACGCGACTCGCTTGAGCCGGCCGCAGACGCCGCAGGACCGACGCGGGTGCCGGTAGCAGCGAACGCAGAGATTCCGCGATCCATCGGACTTCCCGCCAGCTCGGGTGGCGAGCGGGCCGATAGTGCCGCATCCCTCGCAAGCATCCTCACCGGCGCGGTTTCGGGCGTAGCAGGTGGTGCAGATAGCGCCGCCGTCGCTGGTGCGGGCGTTGACTCGCCGCTGCCTGCCGCAGCCGGTGCAGGTCTCCTGGGGTGAGCGGCGGGCGCGGCAAGCCCGACACTCACCCCGGTTGAGCGCGTGGTTCCAGCGCAGGTTCCTCACCCGTCCGCAGCGGAAACACTCACCGTGGACGATCGTGCTCGCCATGCAGCCGGTCAGTCCCCAGCAGGCTTGATGACCGCACGGGTCGGACGGTTCCGGCTGGGCTTCGACGGCGTGCTGGTGCCGGTGGTGCCGGTCTTGCGTCCGCGCCGCGAGCTGGTGGCGACGTAGGGCTCGATCAGGTCGTTGGGGGTGACGTCGAGGATGTCGCAGAGCGCGGCGAGCAGCCGCATGTTCAACCGCTCCGGCTCGCCGGTGACGATCCGGTAGACCTGGGTCGAGGTCATCACCACGCCCCGGTCGGCCAGCAGCGGCACCAGTTCGGTGGTGGCGTTCATGCCGTGCTCGTTCATGATCTTGCGCAGGTGCCAGTGGTAGGCGACGGTCTTCGTCATCAGCGTGATCCTTCCTCGGTTGCGGTCGGTGGGGTGAACGCGGCGTCCAGGGCGCGGCGCAGGGTGCGGTTGCGGTAGTCGCCCGAGACGCCGGTGTAGAGGGCTGTGGTCGATCCCCACCGGTGCCCGACCTGCTGCTGCACGAACAGCGGGTCGAACCCGTCCTCGATCAGATGGGTCACATACGAGTGCCGCAGACAGTGCGGGTGCAGCGCGGCGTCGAAGCCGAGGTCGTCGCGGTACTCGGCGAACCTCATCCCGATGTAGCTGCCCGTGATCCTGGATTGTCGTTCGGTCGGCCACAGCATCCCGGCGCCTGCCGTGTCGAACAGCGGCAGCACGTCGGTGACGTATTCCTCGATCACTGGGCGGGTCCAGTCGAACACCGCCAGCACCGCCCGCCGACGGGGCGGGGAGCCTTTGCTGGCCTTGCCCCAGCGGACGTTGCAGACCCCGTACCGGCCGAACTCGGTCGCGGTCGGGTTGCGGGTGAAGTCATGCAGGTCCAGCATCCCGACCTCGCGGCGGCGCAGCCCGAAGGCGTAGATCATCTTGAACAGGGTCGCGTCGCGGAACACCGACTTCCAGCCCTTCTTTCCGCGCGTGCGAGCATGGTCGGCGCGATCGTCGGCGTAGTCGAAGAAGGCTTGTACCTCTTCCCGCGACAGTGGCCGGACCGCCGGGCGTGCCTCGTGATCGCTGGTGTGGATCGCGGTGTTCCACTCATGGCAGACCTGCACCGGATGAGTGCCGAACAGTTCCTCGCATCGCTCGATCCAGCCGTAGCGGCGGTCGGTCAGGTAGTCGCAGAACAACGCGACCGCGTTCTGATACGAGCGGATCGTGCCGTGCGAGCACGGCTTGTCGCCGGAGACCAGCTCGGTCGTCCACTCCTCGACGTCGGCGGGCGACCACTCCCACGGCAAGCTCCCGCAGAACCCCGCGAACCGGCGCACCTGCGACAAGCGCGCCCCGATCGTCTTGGGGTTCAGCATCCGTGAGACCTGCTGCGCCGACCAGCCCGTGAGCATGTCATCGAAGACCTGCTCCGCCGGACGCAGCAACGCCACGTTGCCCGCCCGCAACGCCGTCACCGATCCGGCGCGGTTCCCGTCCTCGAAGTCCACCCCAACAGTCTTACATCTAATGTATGAAAAGCACATCTAACGTAAGACTTGGTGCGTTTCCCCTGGTCAAGAGCCAGGTTCAAGGCTCAGATCAGTGACCCCTGATACCCTTGTCTGACCAGCGAATACGCACGATTCCAGCCGTCGCGGATTACATCTAACGTAATAATTGCTAGTTTGCCTTGGCTGTGACGTGGAGGTGGTCGTAGTGGCCTCCGGTGATGGAGGCGGGGTCGTGCATTCCTCTGCCGTTGTAGGGTCGCCAGCCGTCGGCGTCGCGGGCGAGGGGCCAGATTTGGCCTTGCCAGATCAGGTACTCGACGCCGAGCACGTCGGCGTTGTCCTTCATCCAGTTGGTGACCTTCC
>CAKUSI010000366.1 GCA_934678955.1 uncultured Austwickia sp.
TGCGCTCGTGGTGCGCGCGGCACCGGTACGGGAGCGTCACGACCGCGATGTTCGTCGCGGAGGCCAGCGCCGCGACCGGGGTCACGCCGAGCTGGTTCGACCCCTGGCTGTACGAGACCCGCTTGCCCTGAGGCGTATGGCGACCCGCGGCCCGTACCCGTGCCCGTTCCACCCGCACCACGAACGTGCGACGATCTCGGCACGAGATCACGGGTACGTCACTACGAGACGGGATCACCGGACGACATCGTGTGACGAGATCACGGGACGAGGTCACGCGATCAGATCAGCTCGGGATCAGATCAGCTACTGAGGTCATGGCGGCCACGGGGCGCGGGCGGAGGGAACAGACATGGGAATGCTGGACGGGAGGACCGCCGTCGTCACGGGCGGGGCTCAAGGGATCGGCCTGGCCATCGCCTCCGCGTTCGTCCACGAAGGGGCCCGGGTCGTGCTCGGCGACCTGGACCTGGACGCCGCGCAGGACGCCGCCCGCGACCTGGGCGGCGACGACGTGGCGCTGGCCTCCCGGTGCGACGTCGTGCGGGCCGGGGATGTCCAGGAGCTCCTCGATGTGGCGGTGGCCAGGTTCGGCGCCGTGGACGTCATGGTCAACAACGCGGGCATCACCCGCGACGCGACGATGCGGACGATGACCGAGGAGCAGTTTGATCAGGTGATCGCCGTCCACCTCAAGGGTTGCTGGAACGGGACCCGGCTCGCCGGCGCCCACATGCGGGAACGCGGCAGCGGCTCGATCGTCAACCTGTCGTCCATCTCCGGCAAGGTGGGCCTGGTCGGGCAGACCAACTACTCCGCCGCGAAGGCGGGCATCGTTGGGCTGACCAAGGCCGCCGCCAAAGAACTCGCCCACCACGGCGTGCGCGTGAACGCCCTCCAGCCGGGCCTCATCCGCACGGCGATGACCGAGGCGATGCCCGGCGCCGCCTGGGAGGAGAAGATGGGCGGCATCCCGCTGGGCCGCGCCGGTGAGCCCGCAGAGGTGGCGTCCGTGGCGCTCTTCCTCGCCAGCGACATGTCCTCCTACATGACCGGCGCGGTGCTGGAGGTGACCGGCGGCCGCTTCATGTGAGCGGCGCGCCGAGCCTCCCAGACCCGCCCCCGCGGCGTTCCGTGCCTCGGGTGTCGACCGCGAGGCCAGGTGCCCGCCGCGAGGTCAGCTGTCCCCTGCGGGATCAGACAGCGACCCCGTGCCGGGCCGCGTTGGCCACGATCGCGTCGTGGAGGTAGCGGGCCATGCCGGGCCGGACAGCGTCGTACGTCGCGGTGAACCGTGGGTCGCAGACGTACATCTGCGCCAGGGAGACGTGGAACTCGTACGAGCAGTCGTAGAACCGCTCGATCGAGGCCCGGTGCTGTTCGGCGGCGGCCGCGGCCTGCTCGCCGTCCGCCGGGGCGCCCTGGTCCATGCAGGCCGCGATGGCGGCGTTGACGGCGTCCGTCTCGGCCTTGACCTGCTCCCAGTCGGCCCGCCCGTAGTGCTTCGTGCGCTCCTGGGACTGGCGCCAGGCGTCCGTGTCGCCCCACCGCTGCTCGGCCTCAGCGGCGTAGCTCTCCTCGAACGTGTCGCCGAACAGTTCCTTCATCTGGGCGGGGGTCATCTGCTGGTCGCTCATCGCTTGCTCCAATACGTCGTCGATGGCCTGGACGAGCCGGTGCAGCTCGTCCAGTCGGGTCGCGACCGCCTCCCGCTGGCGGCGCAGGTGCGCGGCCAGGCTGGTTGAGCCTTCCGGCGTCTCCAGTCCGTCCAGGAGCGAGGCGATCTCGTCCAGTCCGAACTCCAGACGCCGATAGACCACGACGTGCTGCAGTCTCGTCAGATCCTCATGGGTGTAGAGGCGGTAACCCGCGTGGCTGCGCTCGCTGGGCACAACGAGACCAATGTCGTCATAGTGGTGCAGCGTGCGGCGGGTGATGCCGAACTGCTCGGCCACCTGCCCCACGGTCAGCGTCACGGTCGGCGTCTCGGTCGGGTCGGTCACGGTCCCACCATCAGGCGTCACGTCGCGTGAGGGTCAAGCCCGGGCGTCGGCGATGTGCTGGAGGCGCTCGACGTACGCGACCCATCGGGCCGCATCCCATGCGGGCAGGTTGTTGCCGCGACCGTGGCAGCCGGTCGAACCGTCCAGCTGCTCCCGCAGGATGTCGGCGTGGCCGGCGTGTCGGGCTTCGTCGAGGGCCACGTGCACGAGCACCTGTCCCAGCGTCACCGCGCGACGCCCCGGCGGCCACCACGGCACGGAACCAGGGGCGTCCAGGGCCAGGGCCTTGATCGTGCTGTCGGCGAACTCGAAACAGGTCCGCGCGTCCGCCAGGACGTCGTCCATCGACTCGTCCTCTGTGGCGAACATGTCGAGGTTGTCCTCCGGCGTGGCGCCGGGAGCCTCCCAGGGGAACGGAAGGGGCGCGGAGCGGCCGAACACGGGGCCGAAGTAGCCGAGTTCGACGACCGCGCAATGCTTCACCAGACCCAAGAGGTTCGTTCCGGTCGGCGTGCGAGGGGCGCGGGCCTCGCGCTCGCTCACCCCCTCCAGCTTGGTCAGCAAGGCCGCGCGCTGGCGTCGCAGCTGCTCGTGCAGCGTGTCCTTCAGGTCGCTCACCCGTGACTCCCTTCTGACGATTCCGACAGCCCCTCCGCCGGGCGCGGCTCCTTCTGGCCGTGCTGGCCGTGCTGGCCGTGCTGGCTGTGCTGGCTGCGCTGGCCGTGCTGGCTGCGCTGGCCGTGCCGACCGCGCTGGGCGTGCCAGCTGTGCTGCCACGTACCCGCCGGATGCGCGATGCTGGGCTGGTGCACACGACCAACTACATCGACACGCTCATCACGGTGGCGCCCGGCACGCGGGCCACGGAGGCGACGTCGCCGCCCAGCGGCAAGGGCACGGTGGCCGAGCGTCAGTTCGCGCTCTTGCACGGTCATGACTACGAACTCACCAGCGACGACGTGATCTTCACCGTGCACTGCGACCGCCAGGGCGTCCCTCCACAAGCCCGTGACGCGGAGCGGGAGCGCTTCTTTGGCAAGGGGCAGCCGTGTCTGCGGACGTCTCCGCTGGCCAAGACGTACGGCTGGGGCATCCACTCCGACGCCCGTGGCCGCATCGCCCTCGTCGCGGTCGGGTCTCCCCGGTATGCCGAGCTGCTCGCTGACGCCTCCACGACCATCAGGCCGGCGATGAGATCGCGCTGACGTCACTGCGGGGCACCTGACTGTGAGCACTGCGACACCCCGCCGTCGACACCCCGCCGTCGACACCCCACCGTCGGCACCCCGTCGTCGAGGGGACGTAGGGCGCGGCTGCCCACGGTGCGTTCCACGGCTGGTGTTCAGCCGATCCGGAGGGAGCGCTTGGAGTTTCCGAGGCCGATCCCCGTGATCACCGTCCGGATCGGCTCCCGGCCCACCTCGCCCGCCCCGAGCACGACGAACAGCGGCGCGAAGTGCTCGTGGGTGGGGTGCGCGCGCGCCACCCCCGGGGCGCGCGTCGCGAATGCCGTCAGTTCGTCGACGTCCTCACGGTCGATCGCAGCGGCCAGCCAGTCGTCGAACTCCCGGTTGAACGGCGTCAGCTCGGTCGGGTTGCGCAGGGCCACCGGTTCCAGGCTGTGCGTCGCGTAGCCAGATCCGACGATGAGGACCCCCAGTTCGCGCAGGGGACGCAACCGTCGCCCGAGCTCCAGCAGCGGTCCGGGCTCGAGGGTGGGCAGGCTGAGCTGCAGGACCGGGACGTCTCCGCGGGGATACATGGCCATCAGCGGGATGAACGCGCCGTGGTCCAACCCGCGCGCACCGTCTTGCACGGGCACGACCCCGCCGTCGGCGGCCAACGTGTCCGTGACCAGGCGGCCTACCTCGTCGGCGTCCGGGGTCGGATCCGTCAGCGGGTAGTAGCGCGCAGGGAAACCCCAGA
>CAKUSI010000367.1 GCA_934678955.1 uncultured Austwickia sp.
GCGCGGGCCCTGGTGGCCCGACCAGAGATCTACCTCTTCGACGACAGCTTCAGCGCCCTGGACCTGGCGACCGACGCCCGGCTGCGGGCGGCCCTGCGGCCGCACACCCGCTCTGCGACCGTCATCATCGTGGCCCAGCGGGTGTCGACGATCCGCGACGCCGACCAGATCGTCGTGCTCGAGGCCGGCCGGATCGTGGGTCTGGGGCGGCATCACGACCTGATGGCCAGCTGCCCCACGTACGCGGAGGTTGTCTCCTCCCAGCTCAGCGCGGAGGAGGCCGCATGAGCGGCGAGGAAGGACGGGTGCGGGACGTGACGGTCACGCAGTCCCGCACGGGGGAGTCCGACGAGCGCGGTGATCGGACATGAGCGGCGAGGCTGGGTCGGGCGAGGCTGCGGGGACGGCCGCCAACCCCACCGGCGGACGTCTCGCTCAGACCGAGCGTCGCGGCGGGGGGCGGGGCTTCGGCCACGGGCCGGGCGGCAGCGGGGAGAAGGCGCTCAGCTTCCGTGCCTCGGGGCTGCGGCTGCTGGGGCTTCTGCGGCCTGTCCGGGGGCTGGTCGCGATCGCGGTGCTCCTGACCGTCGCGTCCGTGGGCCTCTCGGTGCTCGGGCCCAAGGTGTTGGGGCGGGCCACCGACCTGATCTTCGCCGGGGCGATCGGCAAGAACCTGCCGCCCGGGACGACGAAGGAGCAGGTCGTGACGGGCCTGCGCGCCGACGGCCAGCACACCTTCGCGGACATGCTCGCGGCGATGGACGTCGTCCCGGGTCGGGGCATTGAGTTCGATCGGATCGCGCAGGTCCTGTTGATCGTGCTCGCGCTGTACGTCGGCTCCGCAGCGCTGATGTGGATCGCGGCGCGCGTCGTCAACGTGCTGTCCGTGACCACGATGCGGCGGCTGCGCGCGCAGGTGGAGGAGAAGGTCCACGCGCTGCCGCTCAGCTACTTCGACGCGCAGCCGCGCGGCGAGCTGCTCTCCCGGGTCACCAACGACATCGACAACCTCGGTGTGAGCCTGCAGCAGACGTTCGGCCAGCTGCTCAACTCCCTGGTCACGGTGGTCGGGATTCTGATCATGATGCTGTATGTCTCGCCGCTGCTGACCGTCATCTCACTCGTGGCGATCCCCCTGTCGGTCGTCGCCACGGCGGTGATTGCCAAGCGCAGCCAGCGGCATTTCGTGGCCCAATGGGCTCGCACGGGCGAGTTCAACGGGAAGATCGAGGAGGCCTTCACGGGGCACGAGCTGGTGACGGTGTTCGGGCGGCGCCACGAGGTGGTCGAGGACGCCCGGGAGACCAACGAGCGGCTGCGGGACGCGACGTTCTCCGCCCAGTTCATCAGCGGGATCATGATGCCGGTGATGTTCCTGATCGGGAACATCAGCTACGCGTTGGTCGCGGTCGTCGGGGGTCTGCGGGTGGCCACGGGCGCGATCTCGCTCGGGGACGTGCAGGCGTTCATCCAGTACTCCCGCCAGTTCACCCAGCCGCTCACGCAGGTGGCGTCGATGGCGAACCTGCTGCAGTCCGGCGTCGCGTCGGCCGAGCGGGTTTTCGAGCTGCTCGACGCGCCGGAGCAGTCGGCCGATCCGGCCTCTGACGGGGGCACCGGCCCGGCCCGCGGGCGCATCGAGTTCGAGGACGTCGTGTTCAGCTACCGCGCCGATCAGCCGCTGATCGAGGGGCTGTCGCTCGTGGCGGAGCCGGGGCAGACGGTCGCCATCGTGGGGCCGACGGGGGCGGGTAAGACGACGCTGGTCAACCTGATCATGCGGTTCTACGAGCTCGACGGGGGCCGGGTCACCCTCGACGGGGTGGACATCGCCTCGATGCCGCGGCGCGCGCTGCGCAGCCAGGTCGGGATGGTGCTGCAGGACACGTGGCTGTTCCAGGGCACGATCCGGGACAACATCGCCTACGGCCGGCCCGACGCCAGCGACGCGGACATCCAGGCGGCGGCGGAGGCCACCTACGTCGACCGGTTCGTGGCGCACCTGCCCGAGGGCTACGACACCGTCCTGGACGACGAGGGTTCCAACGTGTCGGCCGGCGAGAAGCAGCTGATCACGATCGCGCGGGCATTCTTGTCACAGCCGAGCCTGCTGATCCTGGACGAGGCCACTTCGTCGGTGGACACCCGGACCGAGCTGCTCCTGCAGCAGGCGATGGCCGCGCTGCGCGCCGATCGTACGAGCTTCGTGATCGCGCACCGGCTCTCCACCATCCGCGACGCCGACCTGATCCTCGTGATGGAGCAGGGTGCGATCGTGGAGCAGGGGACGCACGCGGAGCTGCTGGCCGCGGACGGAGCGTACGCCGCCCTCTACCGTGCCCAGTTCGCCGCGGCGGCGATCGACGTCGACAGCGACCCGGACCTGGCCACCGCGGGACCGGCCGACGTCGACCCGACCGGTCTGGGCGAGCCCGCGCCAGCGCCCCTCTGACGGGTCGCCTCTCTGACGGGTCGCCTCTCTCTGACGGTGGCGTCTCTCCGGCGGTGGCGCCTCTCCGGCGGTGAGGCCCGTCCGCTGGCGGTGATCGTCTCGCTGGCGCAGCCGCCTGAACGGCGGGTCAGCGCAGGAAATCAGCGCACGAAATCCGTTGCTCGGAGGACGATCTCGCGGCCTGTGACGCGGAGGGTGACCTGCTGCCCGCTCTCCGCGGTGCGGTAGTCGCCGTCGGCGGGGTCGGCCAGCAGCGTCAGCCGGGGGGTCGCGTGGCGGTCCACGATCAGGTAGTTCGGGATCGCCGCGGATGCGTAGTCGTGGCGCTTGCGCCCCAGATCTTCCGCGCGGGTCGAGGCGGAGAGGTTTTCGACCACGAGGACGACGGCCGCGGGGTCAAGAGGATTGCGGTCGAGGTCGGCTCCTGGCGTGGCCACCGCGAGGTCGGGGAGGCGAACGGTGAGGGGGACTTGACAGATCAGCAGCCCGGGCGACTGGAGGAACTCCCAGTCGTCACCGAGGACGCGCCACAGCGTGATGGTCAGTCGCGTCGCTGCCGAGAGATTGAAGGGGTGTTCGCCAGGCACCATGAGCGGTTGTCCGTCGACGAACTCGTAGTTCTCCTCACGCTGCGCCCAGTCGTTCGCTTCCTCCAGGGTGACGAGGTGGTCGAGCGTGACGAGGCGGTCGGCGGTGCTCAGCGGGATCGCGGGGCTCATGACGGTTCCTCCTCCCGGTAGTCCGTCAGTATGCGGGCTGCGTCAGAGTCGGCGTCAACCCTGGGGACGACCACGAACCTACGAGTTCCGAGGGCTGCCGTCCGCGCCCCGTGAGGCGGGCTGTGGATCAGGGCCGGTACGAGCGGGGCTGTGAACAACCACCGGAGGCGCGCGCGGCGGGCCCCCACGTGGACGCAACCATCGCCGGGCCCCACGCGGAACCCGGCGACGGTGCGCTGCAGCGGTCGGCTACTCGCTGAGGATCTTCATGGCCTCCGAGGCCGGCATCGTGCGCCGATCGCCCAACGCCTCGCGCAACTTGGCCCAGGCGGCGCTGTTCGCCGCGGGCACCGCCTCGGCTGCCGGCGTTGCCGCTGGTGCGGGTTCTGCCGCGGGGGCCGCGGGCTCCGGTACGGGTGCGGGCTCGGCCGCCTCCGTGGGAGCAGGCGCTGCGGCCTCGGGCTCCGGGACGGGTGCGGGCTGCGCGGGTTCCGCCGGGGCCGGCGCTTCGTCCGCCACCGGCGGGGCGTCCGGGGCAGGTGCCTCGGCAGCCGGTGCCTCGTCGACGACCGGCGGGGCCTCCGCGGCAGGTGCCTCGGCGGTCTCCTGCGCGGGTGCCTCGGCGGCGGGCGGTTCCGCCGCAGGCGCCGGCGCCGCGGGCGCGGAGGCTGCGGGGACGGTGCCCAGGATCGCCATCGCCTCGGAGGCGGGCATGGTGCGCCGCTCGCCGAGGGCCTCCTTCACC
>CAKUSI010000368.1 GCA_934678955.1 uncultured Austwickia sp.
CGCGGGTGCGGCCGGGCTCGCCGGCACTCCTGTACGTCGGCAGCGGGCTGGCTCCCCGGCACGCGTGCCTGCTCTTCCGGGATCCCGTGGATGGATCCGTACTGCTGTATGAGCCGCTGACCGGCGCGGTGAGCGTGCCCAGCAGGGAGTCGTTCGCGGCGTCCCACCTTGGGTTGGGCGGCTGGAACCGGGCGTGGTTCGTGCTGGCCCCGGGCGCCGAGGCGCCGGTCGCGGTCCGGGCACTGCGGGCGCTGGTGCCTCGTCCCGCTCCGGGGGTGGTTGGTCCAGCGGTGTTGCGGGACAGCGTTCCCGGGCTGCTGCGTGAGACGGTGCCGCGGGCGCCCGACGCCTGCCCGAGGTGAGGCATGGATGCCGAAGTGACGCGCTCAGGGCTGACAGAATCACCGCCGCTGGGGTGGCAGAATCCCGAAGTGACCGGATCCCAGGTGACAGAATCATGGGGTGACTCACCCCGGTGAGGGTCGACCCCCGTGGACGCAGTGAGTCGTCCCTCCTCGACGGGAGTCACCCGACGGCTATGTCGGGCGTGTTCGGTCGGTGGTGCCGACGGGGGAGCGGGAAGGTGCTGGATTGAACCGTACGAAGGTCGTCGCTCGCGCGGCGACAGCAGTCCTCGGCATCGCCCTTGCCGCCGGCGCGGCGGCGTGCTCCTCGACTGTCGAGGAGGCTGACTCGCCGGCCGTCGTGGTCCCGTCCAACCCGGGTCAGACCCCCTCACCGACGGAGTCTCCGAACGGCGCGAGCCCTTCGGAGTCTGGGCCGAGCGTCTCGATCGCGCCGGGGACGATTCCCGGCACCGGTCGGTTCGCAGTCGGCGTCGACATCCAGCCCGGCACGTACGTGTCGGACACGGCGCCGACGGTCATGTGTTATGCGGCCCGGTTGGGGAAGCGCGACGCCCCTGACCCCTTGATCACGAACCACGTCGTCAAGGGCCGCACGGTGGTCACCATCCAGGCGACGGACTCGTTCTTCGAGACCCGCGACTGCGCCCAATGGAGGAAGCGGTGACCACTGCTCAGTAGACGTGGACGGTCGTGCCGACCGGCGCGCGCTGGTAGAGCCGCTTGATGGTCTCCCAGTCGCCGATCTGGATGCAGCCGTGACTGCCGACGTACGTCTCGGGATTCAGGGCGAATCCGGACGAGTAATGGATGTAGAGGCCGATGCGGTCGTCGTACTTCATGCCCCACGGCATGTAGACCCGATAGGGATACGACCACCAGGCATTTGGCGACTTCGTGGTGATCTGCCAGGTGCCCTTCGGCGTCTCGAAGCCGGGGCGCCCGTAGCGCACCTCGGTGCTGAGCCACTCCTTGCCGTTCTCGAAGTAGCGCAGCCTGCGCTCCGTCAGCGAAGCGCAGATGGCGCGGGTCCGCTGCGTGCAGATGGCGGGGATCGGCGTGGACTCCGCCGGGGCTGTGACGGACGATGCGGGGGCCCGCGGTGCAGCGACTGTCGGGGCGGCGCCCGGCAATGCAGGGGCCGTCGGGGCGGGGGCGGCGGCCACACCCACGCCAGTGGCGGCCGTGCCGAGGACAAGCCCGATGGCGGCCAACGTGCGTAGCGCGATGCGAATGATCATGGAGCCCCTCACGACTCGTGCCTGCCCGGGGTGCCCGGCCCCGCCTTCCTGGCGGTGGAGGCAAGCCCGTCTCGCCTCCAGGGGACGCCGTTCACCTTCACAGACGGTAGCAAGTTGCGACATAGTCTGACGACAGCCTCCGGGGTCAGGAGGGCTGCATTGACGGGGGCAGTGCGCCATCCGTACTACGTAGGTACGTACCTACAAGGGGGAGACGGATGTCGACCATGTCGGCGCGTGAGTTCAATCAAGATGTCAGTGCGGCGAAGCGGGCCAGCGAGAGCGGACCCCTCTTCATCACGGATCGGGGCACGCCCTCACACGTGTTGTTGACGATCGCCGAGTACGAGCGCCTCACGCGCCGCGGGCGTAGCCTCGCCGAGGCCCTTGCGCCGCTCGACCCGCGAGCCGGGGCTATCGACTTCGAGCCGGCGCGCTGGGACTTCGTTCCTCGGGTGCCAGAGCTGTGATCTGGCTGCTGGACACCAACGTCGTGAGCGAGCTGCGCAAGGTCAGCGCTGGCCGGGCGGATGCAGAGGTCGCGGCGTGGGCCCGTTCGCGTCCCGCGGGCCTGGACTGGATCTCAGCGATCACGGTGTTTGAGCTGGAACTGGGCATTGCCCGCGTCGAGCGTCGCGATGTGGAGGCAGGTCGCGTGCTGCGGGACTGGATGGATGGCGCGGTGCTGGTGGAGTCCGACGGCAGAACCGCGCCGGTCGATGCCGCGATCGCGCGGCGTGCGGCGCGCAATCGCCTGCCCGATCCGCGCCCGGAGCGGGACGCGTTCATCGCCGCGACCGCCCTCGAGCATGGCTTCGGAGTGGTCACGCGCAACACCGACGACTTCGCGGGGTACGGTCTGCGGCTTCACAATCCGTGGAGCGGCGAGCCGGCCGGATAGGTCGGGTTCTGCGGCCATGGCCTCCCGGCGCGGCCTACCAAGTGCGAATCGCTTGTATGGTCTTGGCCACCGTGACGTATCGGGTGACCGAGGCCTCGGCCGCGGCGTCGAGGGGACGGCCGGCGGAGCGGAACGGCTCAACGCGTCGGTACAGCGCGACCATGGCGCGCACCACCGTCCAATCGCGGGCCCGGCGCTCGTCGAGTTCGGCAGCCTCGACCAGGGTCCAGAAGCGGCGGCGGATCGCCTCGCCGGCGTCGTCTGCCGCCAGGATCTCGGGCCACCGGTGCCACAGTGCCTGACCCGGTTCGTAGCAGGGGTCGCCGGCGAACCCGCACGGAGCAACGACCAGCCAGGGGGCACGGTCGGCGGCCAGGACGTTGCCTCCGTGCAGGTCGCCGTGGACGACGCGGAGGTCCGCTTCGGGTCGCTGCAGGTCGGCCGCCAGCTCGCGCCCCACGCCGAGGGCTCTCTGCACCAGGCGCGGCGGCGCCGGTGCGTCGCGTCCGAGCGCCTGCAGGCCGTCGAGCAAGGCCAGGACGCCGGGCGCCAGCGCCGGAACCGTCGGTGGCGCCGGAACGTGAAGGCTCCGGTAGAGCCCGCCGAGCACCCGGCAGGCTTCGTCCTCGGCGACGCAGTCAAGGGCGGTCGGACCGAGCCGCTCCAGCAGCAGGGCGCCGCGGCGCGGATCGGCGCGCTCGAGTCGTACGGCGCCCACCCCGCGCCATGCCTTGAGCGCGGGAATCGCGCCGGCTCGGTCAGGATCCGGACATGCGAGCTCGAGGACGAGTGGTCTGCCGTCGGCGTCGCGTACGGCCAGAGCCAGGGATCCCCGCCGGTGATCGGGGGTGCCGTCGGCGTCGAGCGCCCACTCGCGCAGCAGCGCCGAGGCCAGCCGGGGCAGCGCGTCGACCCAGCGCTCCCATACCGCGTTGCGACCACGAAGGGCCTCGACCGACGGCGGAATGGTGACGGGCTGAGGTGGCACGAGTCGAGCCTGCCTCACAGGTCATGCGGTTGCCTGGCGGCACCGACATGTGGCGTCACCCGGTGTGCGTCGGAGCGAAGTCACGGCGAGGTGTCACGTCGACCGTTGTCCTGGTCGGTCACTCGCCGGATGGATCATCCCCGGTCCGAAGCGCGTCCACCACACGGGTGAGCCGGACCATGAAGGCCGCGGAGGGGACGACCTTGCCGGAACGGTACGTGGACAGACGGGACGCGGAGGTCCCGAGCCGCGGGGCCAGCTCGCTGAGCGGCAGGCCGGATCGGGCGACCAGCTCGCCGATCCGGGCGGCGACCTCGGCCCGCTCGGCGGTCTCCGCGTCGCGGCGGGCCCGGTCGATGGCGCGCCGCAAGAGGGGGCCGACGCCGTACGGCTGCTCGTAGGACAGGT
>CAKUSI010000369.1 GCA_934678955.1 uncultured Austwickia sp.
TCGCCAAGCGCCGCGACATCCTGCCCATGGCGATCATGGCCGGCTGCGACCTGTTCCTGTTCTTCAACGACCCCGACGAGGACACCGCCTGGATGATGGAGGCCCTGCAGGACGGACGCCTCACCCGCGAGCGCCTCGACGAGGCCATCACGCGCACCCTCGGCCTCAAGGCGCGCATCGGCCTGCACAAGATCGCGAACAAGGCCGACATCCTGCCGCCCAAGGACGAGGCGATGGCCAAGATCGCCCTGCCCGAGCACCAGGCGATCGCCGCCGAGGTCTCCGACAAGGCCGTCACGCTGGTCAAGGACACCGACGACGGCGTCCTGCCGCTGAGCCCCGAGAAGTTCAAGCGGGTGCTGGTCGTGCCGATCAAGGGCCCGAAGAACCCGATGGCCCACGGTGCGGGCGGCGACGGCGCGAAGAAGATCGCCGACCAGCTGCGTGAGCGCGGTTACGAGGTCGAGCTGTACTCCTCGCTCACCGACCGGCTCGAGGGCCTGTCGGCCGAGGAGGCCGCCAAGATCGTCATCGGCGCCTACGCGGGCAAGGCGCCCATCTCGGCGATGACCGAGAAGTACGACATGGTCGTCTCGGTCGCCGAGGTCAACGGACTCATGCAGCCGACCGAGCGCGTCTACTGGCCCGCGTCGAAGGGCACCCCCGACATCCCGTGGTACGTCCACGAGCTGCCGGTCGTGTTCATCTCGCTGGCCTGCCCCTACCACCTCGCCGACGTGCCGCAGGTGAAGACCTTCGTCAACGCCTACGACAGCCGCGACCACACGGTGGCCGCCGTCGTCGACAAGCTCGAGGGCAAGAGCGAGTTCACCGGCGTCCCGTCGACCGATGTCTTCTGCGGGGTGCCCGACACCCACATGTGATGGCTGAGACGCTCCCAACCTGATGCGTCTGGTGCATCAGGTTGGGAGCGCTTGCGTTCAGTCCCGCCGCCGGGCGCGCCCGAGCCACGCGAGCACGATGGCGGCGACCGCTACAGCCAGCAGGGTTCCGGCCACCCACAGCACGGCGGCAGGCACGATCGCGGGCGCCGGCGGCGGCATGCTCGTTGGGGCCGGCGTCGGCGTGGGTGACGAGGGTGCGGGGCTCACGGTGGTGCCGACGCCCAGGGCCTCTTCCACCTCACCCGCGAGTTCGGACGCCGCGGGTGCGGTTCCGTTGCACAAGTTGGCCGTCCAGCCCGACCCCTCGGACTGCGCGAACAGGATGACCTCCTGGCCGACGGTGTTGAGCTCCAAGCCGCACGACGCGCCGCTGGCTTCCGACGACACCACGAACTCCGGCTGCTGGGGTCCCTTCCAGACGTGGGTGGCCCGCACGGTGGTGAAGACCGGATCCGTGCTCGAACCCGCCACCCGCGAGCGATCGATGCCCGTGACCACGCCGCGGACCACGACGTCGGCACGTTCGACGTGCTCGGCCGTCGTCGCCATCGCGCAACTGCACGCCCACGCCGGTCTGGCCACGGTGAGCGCGGGAACCACGCCCACCAGCAGCACGATCACCACCAGCAGCGCCCGGCGCATGGCACTCACCTCCCAGCGTCCAGGGTCACAGAGGCCCGAGCACGAGAAGGCGCTGGTCGGCAGTCGCCAGACGGCCCCGCTCCGCGTGTGCCTGCGCACCGAGGAGCCGCGGGTGGCGACGTCGTTGGGCATGTCGAGCCGTAGGCCACGTGGGCGTCCAACAGGATCATGGCTCCACACCCAAGTCCTCGTCGAACAGGGCGGCCATGTCGGCGTCCGCGCTCGTGAAGAGCGCGTCGTCGATGATCACTTCTCCCGCGTAGGCGCCGAAGATGATGTCGGGCCGCCGCACGGCCACCAGTTCGACGACCGGCGTGCCTGCTTTCGCAATCACGATCCGCTCACCCGCCTGCGCGCGCTCGACCAAGCGCGAGAGGTGGGTCTTCGCCTCCTGGGTGTTCCACGGCGACATGCTGGCAAGGTACCGAAGCTGGTCTGGTCAGACCAGACCAGACAGAGCAACAACAAGAGCAGGTGGACTGGCGTATCACCAAGGTCACCGACCTGCTCGTGTCTTCATGGGAACCGAACGCCTCGAGTGTGACCTCATCATGAAGGGCGGCATCACCAGCGGTGTCGTCTACCCGCCCGTCGTGGCGACGCTGTCGCAGCGCTACGGCTTCCGGCGGATCGGCGGGTCGTCGGCCGGCGCCATCGCCGCCGTGCTGACCGCCGCCGCGGAGTACCGGCGCCGGGCCGGGCTCGGCACCGTCTACGAGCGCGTCGCGCGCATCCCCGAGGAGATGACGAAGGAGGACCGCCTCCTCTCCCTCTTCCAACCCGACCAGCACACGCGGGCGGTGTTCCGGTTCCTGTTGGCCGTCCTCGACAAGAAGCGCTCGCTCCCGGCCCGTCTCCTGCGGGCGCTCGGCATCGTCATCGGCAGTCACCCCCTCGCGTTCGCGGTCGTGCTGGCCCTCGTGCTCGTCCCCGCGTTCGTCGGCGGCCTCCTGCTGACCCGCGGTGAGCGGATCGGCCAGGTCGCGGCGTCCGTGCTCTTCTGGGTGCCGGGGGCGCTGCTGTTGGCCATCGTCGGCGTGGCCCTGGTGGCCCTACTGGGTGCCGGTCGGGTCATCGTCGGCAACGGCTTCGGCCTCACCAAGGGTTTCCGGCGGGACGCCGCGGGCTCGGGCCCGTCCCCGCTCACGACCTGGATGGATGCGACGATCAACGAGATCGCGGGGGAGTCCAGCCCGCTGACCTATCGGCAGCTGTGGGGGCCGACGGCGTCCGCGTGGTACGACGAGCGGGTTCGCGACGGGGGGACTCCCGCCCTGCGCGCCCTCGACTGGCTCGACTTCGACCCCGACATCGACCTCAAGGTGATGACCACGTGCCTGACCCAGGGCATGCCGTACGCGTTCCCGTTCGGCGACGACGCTTTCCACTACTGCCGCACCTGTTGGGCGGAGTACTTCCCCGACGGCGTCATGGCGCAGTTGGCCGCGCACGATCGGCCGGTGGTCGCGCCGCTGGGCATCAGCCGGGACTGCCCGCGCCACCCCGGCGAGGAAGTGCGCCGGCTGCCGCACGTGCCCGACCTGCCGATCGTGATTGCGGCCCGGTTGTCGCTGAGCTTCCCGCTGCTGATCAGCGCGGTGCCACTGGTCTACTTCGACCTGGCCAAGCGCGAGGGACGCCGCGGCCCCGTCGTCGCGTGGTTCTCCGACGGCGGCATCACGAGCAACTTCCCGATGCACTTCTTCGACGTCCCGCTGCCGGGGCGCCCCACGTTCGGGATCAACCTGGTCGAGGAGAACCCCGGCTACCCGCAGTACGAGGGCGGGGCGCGATTGGCGGGTGCTGAGGCGGAGCGCTTCCCGGTGGAGCGGCCGATCGCGAGCGTGCCCAGCTTCCTGGGCGCGGTCATGGACGCGATGCAGAACTGGTCCGACACCCAGCAGTCGTCGGCGCCCGGGTTCCGCGACCGCATCGTCGAGGTGTCCGTCGGGCCCGACGAGGGTGGGCTGAACCTGAGCATGTCGCAGGAGCAGATCACCTCGCTCGCGGCCAAGGGCCAGAGCGCCGGAGAGCGGATCCTGGCCGACTTCGACTTCGACACGCACCGTTGGATGAGGTTCCGCACCGCCATGAACGGTTGGGGTCTGCTGCTCGACCAGCACCAGCGCAAGGTCGGCCCGTTCCTGCGCGACCTGCCCACCCCGTGGGTGGGGGCCAGCCCGCTGGCCGACGGGATGGAGGCGGTCGTGCGGGACCAGGCGATCCGGCTCGCCGCGGCGGCCAAGACGTGGGGCGACGACGGCTGGCCCGGCAGCGGCAGCCCGCCGCAGCCCGAGCCGTCGTTCCGGTTGTCGCCGCGCCGCTAACAGTCGGCTTCAGCCGTGTG
>CAKUSI010000370.1 GCA_934678955.1 uncultured Austwickia sp.
GCGGCGAGCGCTACCTGGTCCAGCTCGCGGCCGATGCCGGCTTCGACACCGTGCTCGGCGAGACCGTCGTCACCGGCGCCCGGATCGAGCAGACCTCAGACGACGACCTGCCCGAGCTGGCCCGCAGCTCGGACGTGTTCGCCCGGACCAGCCCCGAGCACAAGCTACGGCTCGTTACGGCCATGCAGTCCCGCGGCGAGGTGGTCGCGATGACCGGCGACGGCGCCAACGACGCCCCGGCGTTGAAGCGCGCGGACGTCGGCGTCGCGATGGGCGTGAAGGGCACCGAGGCCACCAAGGAAGCCGCCGAGATCGTCCTCGCCGACGACAACTTCTCCTCGATCGAGCGGGCCGTCGAGGAGGGCCGCACGATCTACGACAACCTCCGCAAGGCGATCGTCTTCACGCTGCCGACCAACGGCGGCCAGGCGCTCGTCATCCTCGTCGCGGTCCTGGCGGGATGGACGTTGCCGCTCACGCCTCTGCAGACCTTGTGGGTCAACATGGTCACGGCGGTGACGCTCGCACTCGCGCTCGCCTTCGAGCCGGCCGAGCCCGGCGTCATGAACAGGCCGCCGCGGGACTCCTCGAAGGCGATCGTCGGCGGGGAACTCGTCTGGCGGATCGCCTTCGTCTCGGCGCTGATCGGCGGTTCGACGATCGCGGTGTTCTTCGTGACGCTGGATCAGGCGGGCGTCAGCAACGAGCTGGCCCGGACCATCGCCGTGAACACGCTCGTGATGGCCCAGCTGTTCTACCTGTTCAACTGCCGGTTCCTGGAGGGCACGAGCCTGCGGGGCTCGCTGCTGTTCTCCAACCGGGCCGCCTGGGGATCGGTGGCCGCGCTGATCGCGCTGCAGCTCCTCATGGTCTACGTGCCGTTCATGCACGTCGCGTTCGCCACGACGTCGATGTCCCCGGGCGACTGGCTGGTGCCGGTCCTGGTCGGGCTGGGCGTCTTCGTCGTGGTGGAGATCGAGAAGGCCATCACCCGCCGGGTGACGTCGAGGGCGGCGTCCCGCCGGGGCGCGCAACCCGCCACCGCCTGACCCTTCTCACGGGTGAAGTGCCCTGACTCCGCCGCGCCGAGGACACGTACGTCACGTCGCGAGGATCAGGCGCAGCGCCACCCAGACCATGACGACCGCGACGAGCAGGTCGATCACGCGCCACGTGACCGGGCGCGCGAGCGGCCGGGACAGGGCGTGGGCGCCATACCCGAGTCCCGCAAACCAGCACACGCTCGCCGTGATCGCCCCCGCCGCGAACACCCACCGGCCGTCGCCGTGGCTGGTGGCGATCCCGCCGACCAGGACCAGCGTGTCCAGGTAGACGTGCGGGTTCAGGAACGTCAGGGCGGCGGCTGTCCGGGCGACCTCGCGGCGGCTTGCGCGCTGCGCGGCGCCGTCGGCCGCCTCGAGGGCGCCGGGGCGCAGCGCCGAACGCAGGGACCGGGCGGCAAAGAACAGCAGGTATGCGGCGCCGCCCCAGCGCAGCAGCTCCGTCACCAGCGGCCGCTCGCCCACGAGGGCCCCGAGGCCGGCGGTGCCCAGCGCGATCAGCGCGGCGTCCGAGATCATGCAGATCGCCACCACGACACCGACGTGCTCGCGCCGGATGCCCTGCCGAAGGACATACGCGTTCTGCGGGCCGATGGCGATGATGAGCGACAGCCCGGTGAGCAGTCCGACGAGGATGAGCGGCATGGCCAGACCGTAGGGGCGCCGCTCGATGAAGACAAACGACTTCTTCTCGTCTTCGCTTAGCGTTGCTTATGAGACCAGTTCACGCCATGATCGAGGCGTGGAGCTGTCCCACCTGCGGACGCTGGCCGCCGTCGTCGATCTCGGCACGTTCGAGGCGGCGGCGGACGAGCTGCACATCACCCCGTCGGCCGTGAGCCAGCGGATCCGGGCCCTGGAGTCCTCGTGCGGGCGGGTGGTGGTCCGGCGCAGCACACCCGTCGCGGCGACGCCGGACGGCGCGGTCCTGCTGCGGTTGGCCCGTCAGGTCGAGCTGCTGGCCGCCGAGGCGGACGCCGAGCTGCGCGGCCTCGCACCGGGGCCCGGCGACACCGACGGATCCGGGCCGGCCACGTCGCGTACCCCCCTCCCCGTGGCCGTCAACGCCGACTCCCTGGCGACGTGGTTCGCCCCGGTGCTGTCGGAGGCGGCACGCTGGGACGACGTCGACCTGCGCCTCGACGTGGAGGACCAGGACCACTCGCTGGACCTGCTGCGCGCCGGCGCCGTCCTCGGGGCGGTCACCAGCGAAGCGCGCCCGGTCGCGGGCTGCGTCGCTCGGCGGTTGGGGGTGATGCGGTATGTGCCCGCGGCGGCACCCTGGCTCGTGGAACGCCATGGCGGCGACTACGCCACGATGCCGGTGCTGCGCTTCAACGCCAAGGACGAGCTGCAGACCACCTACCTGGCGGCGCGGGGCGCGCCCGCGCCGTCCTACCGACAGGTGCCGGCGAGCCAGGCATTCTTGGAGGCCGTGCTGGCCGGGCTCGGCTGGGGACTGCTGCCGGACCACCAGCTCGCGCGCCCGCTGCGGGAGGGGCGGCTTGTCGCGCTGCCGGGCGAGCCTGTCGACGTGCCCCTTTTCTGGCACCGCTGGCGCCTCGCGTCGACGCGCCTGGACCGCCTGACCGGGGCCGTCCTTCGCGCCGCCGCCTCGCTCACCCCCCTCTCTTCAGAACTCTCGTCGGCGGATGCCTAGCGAACGCCCTGACGAAGAAGAGAGCGACAATGTAGCTCATGACGGCGAGTTCTCTCGGTCCATCCGGTTCGGGCATTGTCTTCCGTGACGGCCCGTCCGGTCGCAGAGCTGGCCTTGCGGCCGGACCGGATGTGTGGGAAGTCGTGGCGGCGCGGCGTGATTCCGACCTGCGCGGCGAGGCTGCGGTCGTGGCAGCGGCCGCCGATCTGAGCGTGACGCCGGGCGCAATACATACAGCGCTTGCCTACTACGGTGCCCATTCCGAAGAGATCGACGGCGAGGTCGCCGACAACGAGCAGGCAGCGGAGATAGCGCTGCGATTCTGGGAGTCTTGGCGTACGACAGCTGGCTCAACGGCCCAAACGCCGCCCAGAGAGCGGTCGAGGGCTAGCTGACCCCCACGCGCGCCCATGAGGGACACGCTGCCATGCTCCTGGCTGCAACTTCCCGCCGAATCGCGGGTAGTCCGTGAAGGCGCGTTCGCTCAATAGAGGGCGCGCCGCGATCGAGGGGAGTGCTGGCCGTGGTCGGTAGGGTGCTGCTGCCGGTCCCCAGCTGGATCACCCGCTGCGGGAGGGGCGACTTGTCGCGCTGTCGGGCGAGCCTGTCGCCGTGCCCCTCTTCTGGCACCGCTGGCGCCTGGCGTCGACGCGCCTGGACCGGCTGACCGAGGCGGTGCTCAGCGCGTCCGCCTCGCTCACGCCCCTTCGGGTTGAACCCTGGCTGACCGAGGGTTGCCATTCTTGTCGTATGTGAATGACCCGTGGTACTCATGACCGAAGAGCGACGAGACCCGAGAGGTCACATGACGCATCTCGACAAATCTAGCGGGGTCGAACCTTTGGATTCTCCAACCAGAGAAAGATTCTCTTCGACTCACACAAAGAATAGAGCCCACCCGGGCCGCTTCAGCAGCCTACTGGAGAGCCCTAGGCGGTTCGAGGGCGTCCGGTGAGGGCAGATACGAGGGTACGCCCGACGGGGATTCTCGTGCTTGGCGGAATCCTGGCGATAAATCTGAGCATCTTCGCGATCGTCAACTTCCGACAAGGGGGCGACCTTTTGCCGTGGAAGCCGCCGCGCTGGGTGCATGTGTGCGACCGTGACTATCGCATAGATAGCAGTTTTAAAAGTCGTCCTGCTGTTCAGACACAGGGAGAGCTCTTAGGGAC
>CAKUSI010000371.1 GCA_934678955.1 uncultured Austwickia sp.
GATCGATCTCGTCGTACTGATGAATGATGAAGTTTCGATTTGCCACAGCAAGCGTCCATTCCACGCCCTGCGGCCCAAGCACTCCGAACTTCAACAGACGGTTGGAGGCTTCACCGAGCTTCATCATGAGCGAGTCGCCCGCCTCTTGCAGAAGGCTGTCGGTCAAATATGCTTCCCTGCCACGCTGGACGATCTCGTCAGCACGTGCGAGCCACTCTTGGACGTGCAAGAGGTCCTTGGCGGGCCTGATCTCCACTACAGGAGCACCGCCTCGCGACGAATGTCATCGTCGACCCGCGGCTTGAGCCCGCCGTACGAAACCAGGTCCACATCACGCCCGAGGACCTGCTCTAGCAGTTGCTTGAATCGGACAAACGCGAACGACGACGTCCCCGGGGGCGCCTCGACGAGGAGGTCGATATCGGAGTCCGTCCTCGCGTCGCCCCGAGCCACCGAACCGAACGCAGCGAGCCGTGTATAACCCAGCTCCCCCGCGAGAGCTGTAAGGACGGGAGAAGCCGCCTCCAGCAAGAGCTCCGGATGGAGGTGCTCAGCATTCGGCCACGATGTCAGCTGCTGGCTCACGGCAGGCTGCGAGATGCCCAACGACCCAGCGATCTGTCGCTGGGTCATCCCCTTGGCGACCATCGCGCGCAACGCAAGCAAGCGGCGCAGGCGCGCGACGCGCTCGTCGCGACACGCCGCCCGATACTCGGCCGCCAACCCCATAAGGCAACCTTATCGCCTGCCGAAGCACGACCCGTCGCTTCTGTCCACACCTCGACACACGGCCCGGCCTGTCCACACGACGCTGACGGAGCACGGCGCATCCGTACCTCTTGGTCGTAGCCTCCCGAGGAACCGCCGGGTTGACGTCCCTCAATCGACGCCGACCATACTGAAAACCCCGGGAGGAGGAACTCGTCATGAGCCAGACAGTGCCGATCATCCCCGGAGCGATTCCCGAGACCACGACCGCCCGCCTCGTCGCCGTCGACCACCCCGTCACCCACGACGTATGGGTCACTGAGTGGACCACGCGCGAGGAGCGGTACGAGCTTGTGGACGGCATCCCGCTCATGACCCCACCAGAACACCCCGACAACGTGGACGGCACCAGCGAGCTCACCTTCCTTCTGCGCAGCGAGCTCGGCAACGAGTGGAGCTATCTGCCCGGCGTCGGCGTGCGCATCACCGGCGACCCGCGTCCGACCTACCGGATCCCCGACCTCACGCTCCAACCTCGTGGTGCCACACGTCAGTTCCCGCTCGACCCGGACCCGATCGCCCTCGTCGTCGAAGCCCTCTCCCCCTCCACCCGCGACGAAGACCTCGGGCGCAAGCGGCGGGACTACGCCAGCGTGGGCATCCCGCACTACCTGATCATCGACCGCGACCGCACGCCCCGGTTGACGCTCCTGACCGACCCCGCGGACGGCGACTACCGAACCGAACGCTCCGCGGAGACCTTCACCCTGCACATCGCGGGCCACGACATCGAGATCAACGCGGCCGAGTTCATTCGCTGACCGAACACTGGTCACCGGAACACCGGCCACGCATGACGGGCGATCCCTGGCGACCCCAGCGACCCTCGACCTCGGCCTCGTCGCCGGAACCATCCACAGCCCGCCCGCGCCGGTGACGTATCCACAGGGCTCCACGACGCGACGGCGCACCCGTACCGCTCCTGCATAGCCTCCCGATGAACCCCTGCCCATGATCCGCAGGGTTGACACGTGTCAGTCCAGCCCGTCCATACTGACGAACACCGGGAGGAGGACGCCGCCATGAGCTCCGTTGCACGTCACGCCCCGCCCCCCACGCACGACACGGGCCCGTTCGTCTCGCTGGCCGAATGGGACCGCGACTGGTCCAGGCGAGATGAGGATTACGAGCTGGTGGACGGCCACCCGCTCGTGACGCCCTCCGAGGCCTACCCCCACGTCGAGGCGGCGAGCCTCCTGACCGTGCAACTGATCCCGATCCTCACGCCCGGCCTGATCGTGCTCCCGCACTTCGACGTCCGCGTCGGTGGATCGGACCTGCGACCCACCATCCGATGCCCGGACCTCGTGGTGGCCCGCCGCGTGCTGCGTGCCACGGATCGCCGCTTCGACGCGTCGCACGTCCTCCTGGTCGCCGAGGTCCTCTCGTCCTCCACCGAGCGCACCGACGTGCGCGACAAGCGCGCCGAGTACGCGACCGCGGGGATCCCCCACTACCTGCTGGTCGACGTCCGCACCCAGCCCACCGTGCGACACCTCGCCGACCCCCACGACGGCGATTACCGCTCCGAGGCCAGCGGGCCCTCGGTGACACTCCACCTCGACGACCACGACATCACGATCCGCGCAGAGGATCTCGTGCGCTGACGTCCCCCGCCGGGCGCTGCGATCGATGTCCGGCCGGGTTGTGCACACCCCTGCCGCGCCGGTGAGGAATCCACAGGGCTCCACGACGCGACGGCACACCCGTACCGCTTCTGCGTAACCTCCCGATGAACCGCCGCCGATGAACCGGCGGGGTTGACGTCCCTCAATCGACGCCACCCATACTGAGAAACCCCGGGAGGAGGACCCGTCATGAGTCAGACCCTGCCGACCTCGCCCGCGCTGCCCCCCACGACTCGAGCCCGGCTGGCCGCCGTCGACCACGCCGTCACCCACGACGAATGGATCGCAGACTGGGCGACGCGCGAGGAGAAGTACGAGCTCGTCGACGGCATCCCGCTCGTGAGCCCCCAAGAGCAACCCCGCAACTACAGCGCCACCAGCCGACTGATGATCCGCCTGGTCGCCGCTCTCGGGGACGAGTGGGAATACCACCAAGGATCCGCCATCGAGATCGCGCGCGGGGCCCGGCTGACCTATCGGGCACCGGATCTCACGCTCCTGCGACCCGCGGCCAACCTGATCAACAACCCCCTCGATCCCTGCGACGTGATGCTGGTCGCCGAGACCCTTTCGCCGTCCACTCGGCAGGACGATCTGGGGCGCAAACGCCGCGACTACGCCAGCGTCGGGATCTCGAACTACCTGATCATCGACCGCGAGCGCACGCCCCGGTTGACGCTCCTGACCGATCCCGCGGACGGCGACTACCGGACCGAGTGCTCCGGGGAGACCGTCACTCTGCACATCGCAGGCCACGACATCGTGATCGACGCGGCAGACATCATCCGCTGACAGGTCGTGACGCTCAAGCCGGGGCGGACGCCACGGCATGTCGAGCGGTTTCCGCTGTGTACTGACCGGCGTTGATCCACACTCCCTGCCCGGTCTCGGGTTCTCCACAGGGCGCAGAACGGCACCTCTCGCATCCGTACGGATGGCGCCATGATCGCGAGGACACAAGCGCTTGACGCCGCTGAGTGCGCCCCGTCCATACTGACCACATCCGGGAGGAGGAACCCGTCATGAGCCAGACCCTGCCGACCTCGCCGCCCGTCCTGCCCCCCACCACCCGAGACCGGCTGGCCGCCGTCGACCACCCCGTCACCCACGACGCATGGATCGCAGACTGGGCGACCCGCGAGGAGAAGTACGAACTCGTCGACGGCATCCCGCTCATGACCCCGTACGAGCATCCCCGCAACCTCATTGCCGCCGATCGTCTGAGCAAGGTCCTCGACGAGGCCCTGGGCGACGACTGGTACTACGTCCCTGGCCCCGCAGTCCGGATCGTGGGCGACCCGCGACCCACCTACCGGATTCCCGACTTCGCGCTCCTCCCCCGCGGAGGGTCACTCGACCTTCCCCTGGACCCGGCTCCCATCGTCCTGGTCGTCGAGGCCCTCTCGCCGTCGACCCGCGCGGAGGACCTCGGGCGCAAGCGGCGGGACTACGCGAGCGTGGGGATCCCGAACTACCTGATCATCGACCGCGA
>CAKUSI010000372.1 GCA_934678955.1 uncultured Austwickia sp.
AGGTCACTCTTCGCTGCCAGCAGGGCGTGCACGCGGTCGTTTCCCGACGTGCTCACGATCACCTGGATGCTGCCCGGCACTGTGATGTCCGGGAGCGGAGCGGGCCCGCTCACGCCTTTTGCACGGTCGACGAGCGACTTGACGGCCTGTTCGGCGGCCGAGACGAGTCCGTCATTGTCGGTTGGGAAGCCGAGGTTGCTTAGCACCTGGCGTGCCTGGATCTTCTCGGCGGGCTTGAGCACCGTGATCTCGCGGCGGAGTTGCACGTTGCCAAGGCGGGTCTGCTTGAGTACATCGGCTGTGGTCGCGTCGCTCCCGTTGAGCGTCGCACGGATCACTCCGGTGTCGAGGAGCACGCCGAGGGAGGCCATCAGCGCATCGCGTGGCCAGCCGAGTGGCTTCGAGGTCACGGCCTTCTCGACATCACTCGCGGACGTGCCCGCCGGGCCGACGTGGCTGAGGACCTCCTTGACGACGCTGTGCTGCTCTGGGTCGGCGTCGTGCTGCACGGCCTTGAGTGCGTCGGCCGCCGATCCACTCCGCACGCGCGCGATGACCTGCGGCCACCGGTTGTCGTCGGCTTCGGAGAATCGTGGGAACAGGCGGGTCGCGGCGGACTGCGCGCCTGCCTCGATGCGTTCGCGCAGTGAGATTCCGTTCGGTGCCGTGCCACCCCCGAGGAGTACGTTCGACTTGGAGATCACGTCACGAACATGGGCGTTTACCTGATCCGTCGCCCGGTTGAGGCGGGTTTGCATCGCGCTTCGTGCCTGCTTACCCTCGTCGTCCTGCGGGATTCCGTGCTGGTCGATCACGCGCTGCGCGGCGAGCTTGTTGCGGACTGCCGCGGCGAACGCTGGAGCCTGGAGTCGGGGAAGGTGTACGAGAACGATTGGCGACTCGATGCCGAGGCTGCGCGCGGCCTCGTCGAACTGCTTCGCAGTTATGCCCTCGTCCCACTCCGAGCGGAGCCACACCGGGATCGCATCAGACTCCGGCGGAAGCGAGGCGTCGGTGTGCAGCGCGAGCTTGCGGGATTCCTTGGCACGACCCTGCTGGATCGAAGCGGGTATCGACCGTCCGACCTCAGTGAGCAACAGCGAATCACGATCTGTGCTTACCTCACTGTCCGTGACTTGAGCGTGGTGCCTGCGGAATGCCTCGTCCCACTCGCGGCCCGCCTTAGTTTGAAGGCGGAACTCCTCGCCATCCTGCTGAATGACGCCCTCTTCGGCGAGCGCTTCGAGCACCGCAGGCACCTGCTGCCGGAGCCGGTCCCCGTCGTGGGCGAGGTCCTCGACGAGGAGGTCGACGAGATGGTCTGCCGTCGCGCGGACGCCGATGTCGCCGTGACCCGACGTAGGGAGCAGACCGATGAGGTGGATGAGGCCGAGGATACGGCCGCGCAGGGGGTCCATCTGCCCCTGTTCGTGGATGAGCGTCTGCGTCTCTTTGAGAAGCAGGCCTGCGCCGTTGAGGTCTTCGTTCTTCTGCGAGTAGAGGAAATCTGCGCCGACCACGGTGCCCACCGGTTCGGGGGCGACCTTGCGGTTCGCCTCATGCACGATGCGGAGCTGGGAGCGCAGCTGACCGGCGCGGCCGGCGTCGGCCTGGCGGAGCACGCTCTCCCAGAAACGACGGCGCAACGGGAGCAGCGGGTAGTCCTCGGCGAGGTCTTTGTCGTCCGCCGCGGTGTGCTGAATCTTGCTGCCGATGAGCTGGCGGGAAATCCGCCCGGAAACCGACGCCAACGTGGCGTCAAGAGCAGGCTTCCTGGCGGGCTCCTTGCTGAGGAGCACACGGCGGACAACGGCGTCGACGTCCTGGTTCTTAAGCACGACCTTGACGGTGAAGCGGTCCTGAATCTTCTGGAGTGTCGAATCAGCCGTCAGTTCCTGCTGGCCGGTGGCGACGAGCAGCACTCGACCGTTCAGTTCGCGTGACACGGACTCGACGAGGTTCTGCACCTCCATCGCTCGGCCGCCGTCGCCGCTGATGTACTGCTGCACCTCGTCGAGGACGATCAGCGACGGCGGGATCTGGCCATCGCCGACGTACTGAAGAATCTTCTTGAGCAGCGCGATCGTCTCGTCCGTGGAGAACGAGCGGGTGTCCGGTGGGAACTGGTTGCGCAGCGCGGCACGTACGTCGCGGGCCGACGACGCGAACGCGGGGTCCGCGGCGAGGATCGCGTTCGCGAGTAGCGTGCTGAGGTTGTATTCACCGAGCTCGTGGACAAGGTCTCCGCCGTTGGCCGCTACGTGATCGCGCACGGCGTCGAGGTGCCCGTTGCCCGCGAGCCACAGCGCAACCTGGGCAGGGGCGACACGCGTTGGCAGTCCTGCCGACCCGAGGACGATCGAGAGAAACACCGAGTTGAGGGTGTCGCCGCTGCGGTCGAGTGCACCTGCTGCCGCCCACGGTGCGGCACCGTCGCGGCGGCCGAGAGTTGTCAGCTCCGTCAACTGGTCGTGGATGCCCTGGGGGATGTTCGTCAGACCGCGCGCGGTCGCACCGTTCGGAAACCTAGTATCGGCCCACAGGTGCTGGAGTACTCGAACGAGGTGGGACTTACCGCTGCCATAGAAGCCCGACACCCACACAGCGGGCTGCGTCGTTCGATTCCGATGTCCGGTGTAGGAATCGAGGATGCGCTGGAGGCCGTGCTCGTACTCGCCCTCGCAGACGAAGCTCTCCAGCTCGTACTTGAGGACGTCCCACTGGTTGGAGTCCTCGGGACGGTCCACATTGGTTACGCCGTCGTTCGGAATCTCGAAGCTGAGTGGAGGCCGGACGAAGAGGTCATTGTTGGTCGTCACGCGATGTCCTTCTGTGGATCGATGACACGGGCGCGGTAGTTGAACCCATCGCGCGCGTCGAGCAAGCGGAATGAATGAGTCTCCGGGTCGTGAAGCCCGGGGAAGAGAACAAGAAGGCGTCCGGTGACCGCGGAGTCAACGGACTTGATTACGCTCGATGCTCGCAGGAACGGGAAGATCGAGCCGATACCCACGAGAACCACGACGACGTTCGCGGGAGCCGCTTCGAGAGCTTCGCGGATACGGGTCACGAGCGTGGTCTCGAACTGGTCCAAGATCGACTGCGTGAGGTCGCTTGGCTCCTCGTAGAATGCCTCAGCGTGTCGGTGTGACGAAAGCCAGCGGCCGAAGTCATCGGTAACGTCGATGACCCCCCAGTCGCGTCCCGCTTGTGTGGTCGCCAACTCGATGCTCGGCAGAGCATGCCGCATCTGTCGTTCCAGGTCGGGCGGGTATACAAGCATCCACACCCGCTCGCCGCCCGATACGTTGTCCTTCCATGTCAGGGACAACTCGGCCTTGTAGGCATCGACGAGATCGGAGACGCGGCTCATGCGACACCGCCGAGAGTCGGGAAGGACACGTCGACCACGTTGCCGGCAACGAGAAGGTCAAGGAGACCTTCGGTGTGCGCGTCACGCAGCGCCTCCAACGTGCGACCTGGAGCCAGCCCCAAAATCTGCGACCACGGGTTGTCGAGTACGCCGAGACCACGTCCGCCGGCGAGGTGACCGAGGTAAGCCGCATACGCGATAGCGGCCGGGCGAGCACTCACCTCGGTGCGCACCTTCTTTGTGCGACCGGCTAGATGACCGGTCTGGGTCCAACAGGCCCCAGTATTGCGGCCAGTCTTCCCCAGGGTTGACTCCGACATCTCGCTGCCGAACTGCGCGGTGACCGCAGCGGTGAGGTCTGCCGAGGTCACGCTCGAACCCACCAGGAGGTCCGCGATCGCAGCGAACGACGCTCGGAGGACCTCGTCACGGGTGAATGCCAGCAGCCCCGCCAGGAGTTGGTGCGACTCGGGGTCGATGTCCCAGAAGCGCCTCA
>CAKUSI010000373.1 GCA_934678955.1 uncultured Austwickia sp.
CGTGCGGTTGCCGCCCGTGGGCGGGAGGGGTACGGGTGTGCCCTGGTGGCGACGTGCGGTTGCCGCCCGTGGGCGGGTTCGGTACGGGTGTGCCCTGGTGGCGACGTGCGGTTGCTGCCCGTGGGCGGGATCGGTACGGGTGTGCCCTGGTGGCGACGTGCGGTTGCTGCCCGTGGGCGGGATCGGTACGGGTGTGCCCTGGTGGCGACGTACGGTTGTCGCCCATGGGCGGGAGGGGGCTGGACCGGCATGGGCTCGAGCGGGTCCCTCTCAGACCCGGCGGCGCGGCTCGACGGCGGTGCCGGGGGAGACCTGCGCCCCGCCGCTCACCCGTACCTCCTGCCCGAGCACGGCGATGTCGTCCTCCCGGGGCCGGGTGCCGGCCGGCGCGGCACCGACAACGGCACCGCGGCCGATCGTGCTGCGCTTGTCGACGATGGCCGTGTGCACCTGGGCGTCGGCGCGGATGACGGTGTCCTTGCCGATCACGGCGTCCACGACGGTCGCGCCCGGCTCGACCACCACCCCCGGCCCGAGGACGCTCCGGTGGACCGTCCCGCCGATGCGGCAGCCGACGCTGAGGTACGCGTCGTCGACGTCCGCCTCGACGTCGACCCGGGCGGGCAGGCGCTGGTCGCGGCGGGTCAGGATCGGCATCCGCGCGTGGTCGAAGGCGTCGATCCTCCCCGCCAGCAGGTCGCGATGGGCGCCGAGGTAGGACTCGATGCGCCCGACGTCGCGCCAATAGCCGCCGATGGGGTAGGCGAGGGTCTTGCCGCGGTCGACGAACCACGGCAGCAGCTCCTCACCGAAGTCCCCGAGGCCCGTGTCGTGCTCGTCGGCCTCCGGTCCCATCTGCGCGCGCTGCGCCGCGCTCAGCTCCCGCAGCCCGTGGCCCAGCAAGGCCGCGTCGTAGACGAAGATCTCGGTCAGCACCGTCGTGCCGTCGGTGCGCTCCGGCTTGTAGTCGATGGAGGTCACCCTGTCGTCGCGGCCGACGGTCACGACCGCCTTGTTGGTCGCCTCCTGCCGGGAGACTTCGGCGGTGACGACCGTGCACTCGGCGCCCGCGTCGCGGTGCGCGTCGATGACGTCCCGCAGGTCGAGGGCGAAGACGTGGTCGGCGGACATGACCACGACCGTGTCCGGGTCGAGCCCTCCCACCTGCCCCCAGAGTCGGTAGAGGTCGTCGGCGTTGCCGGTCGAGAAGCCCTCCTCCCGCTTCGACCCGCCCTGTTCGGGCACCACCCGGCGATAGCCGCCGCGGGTGCGGTCGAGGTCCCAGGGACGGCCGCTGGAGAGGTGATGGTCGAGCGAGCTGGCGCGGTATTGCACGCTCACCCACACGTCGGGCAGCATCGCGTGCGCCATCGAGGACAGCGCGAAGTCGATGAGCTGGTACTCGCCGGCGAAGGCCAGCGCCGGTTTCGCCCGGTGCCGGGTGAGGACCCCGAGTCGGGAGCCCTGCCCGCCCGCCTGGACGATGCCGAGGATCCGGTCCAGGCGGGTCATCGGGCGAACGCTCGACGCGGCGACACGGGGTGATTTGTCATGCGCCACAGCGTAGGACGAGCGTCCAGCACAGTGCGTCCCGGGCGGCTCACGCCTGCGGGAGCCCCCAGGCCTGCGCGAGGAGCTCGTATGAGCGGCGGCGCATCGCGGGGTCCCAGGTGTACGTGGTCGTGATGACCTCGTCGAGTTGGTGCTCGGCGACGATCGCCTCGAGCTGGGCCACGACCTGGTCAGGGGTGCCGACCGCGCGCACGGCCTGTGCGCCGCGGATGGCCTCGGCCAACCGGTCGGGGATCGAATCGAGGAAGCCCGCCTGCGGCGGGTCGAGAGGGCCGATGCCGCCGGTGTGGATCCGGTAGGCAAGTTGCTGCCCGGTCGTCGCGAGCAGCTCGGCCTCCTCCGTTGTGGGCGCCACGAGGACGTTGACGCCGGCGGACACATACGGCCGGTCCACCTGGGCGGTCGGGGCGTCGGCGCGGAAGTGCTCCCGGTAGTGGGCGACGGCCTGGCCGAACGCCTGGGGCGCGAAGTGGGACGCGAACACGAACGGCAGCCCGAGGAGCGCCGCCACACTCGCGCCGCCGAGCGAGGAGCCGAGCATCCACAACGGCACCTTGGTGCCCTCCCCGGGGAGCGCCCGGACGCGGCGGCGGCCTGCCGCCGGCGGATCGTCGAGGTACGCGTGCAGGTCGGCCACGTCGCGGGCGAACGTGTCCAGCTCGCCGGTGCCGCGCCGCAGCGCCGAGGCCGTCAGCGGGTCGGTGCCGGGCGCCCGCCCGAGGCCGAGGTCGAAGCGGTCCCCATACAGGGTGGCGAGGGTCCCGTAGTACTCCGCCACCATGAGCGGCGCGTGGTTGGGCAGCATGACGCCGCCCGAGCCGAGCCGGATCCGGGAGGTGTGCTCGGCCAGGTGGCCGAGGAGGAGCGAGGTGGCGCTCGCCATGAATGCCTCGGTGTTGTGGTGCTCTGCGATCCAGAGTCGTGCGTAGCCGAGTTCGTCCACCCGACGGGCGAGCGCGGTGGTCTCCCGCATCGCGGTGGCGCGGTCGCCTCCCTCCGAGACCGGCACGAGGTCGAGGATCGACAGGGGCACGCGACCGGGGGCGTAGGGCTCCAACATCACATCGGCGGGACTCATACCCCGACGCTAACCCGGGGGACCGACAGTCGGGCCAGGCGGGGTGAGCGTCCCCGCGCAGGCGGGCGCCGAGCGCCTAGGGGAGGGGTTACAGGACCGTTCGGGTCACCGAGCGCACGCCGACCGCGAGTCCGAGGGCGCAGGTCAGCGCGGCGGCCACGGCCCCGTACGCGACGGCGGCGTCGATCTGGCCGGCGAAGAGCACCCGCTCGGCCTCCACCACGTGCGTCAGCGGGTTGAACCGCGCGGCCGTGCGCATCCACTCCGGCCCGGTCTCCAGCGGGAGCATCATGCCGGACAGGATGAGCAGGGGGAACAGCAGCGTCTGCTGCACCGCCCAGAAGATCCATTCGGCCTTGCGGGAGGCGATCGCGAGCGCGTATGAGAGCGCCCCGACGCCTACCCCGAAGACCCCGAGGATCACGAGCCCGAGCGCGATGTGTGCGGGGTGCAGCTCGAAGCCGAACGGCCACGCCACCAGCACGATCACCAGCGCTTGCACGAGCAGCGGCGTGAGCTCCTTGAGAGCCCGCCCGATGAGTAGCGCGGGGCGCGCCAGCGGTGTGGCGAGGATGCGCTCGAAAGCGCCGGTCATGATCTCGAACTGCAGGTTCGACCCGGTCATCGAAGTCCCGAACATCGTGATCATCACGACGACTCCCGGCAGGAACCACTGCAGCGTCGCCGCCCCACCCTCGCCGGAGACCCCCGCGAGCAGCGGTGCGAACAACCCCAGGAACACCAGCGGCTGCAGCAGCGAGAAGATCAGCGAGAACGGGTCGCGCACGATCGTGAGCGTCTCGCGGGTCCAGACCGCGACGATATCGGAGAACATCACGCCTCAGCTCCTTCGCGCAGGCTCCGGCCGGTCAGGGTGAGGAAGACGTCGTCGAGCGTCGGCTGATGGGCGCTCGCCGCGGTGACCAGCACCTCGGCCGCCGCCAGGTCCGCGAGCAGTCCCGGCAGCACCCGCGGTCCTGAGCGGACGCGCACGCGCAGCGTCACCTCCGGCGCGGCGCCGGTGGGGTCCGCTGCCGGGCTGACGTCCTGCTCGGTGGTCTGGCCGTCGACCTCGCCGCCGGTCCGGCCCACGACCTCGCGCGCTCTCGCGGCGTGGGCTGCCGCGACGCTGACGATCACCTGGTCGCCTGCGAGGTCCGCCTTGAGCCGCTCCGGGGTGTCGTCGGCGATGATCC
>CAKUSI010000374.1 GCA_934678955.1 uncultured Austwickia sp.
GCGCGTACTGCTCGATCAGCTCCACCTCGCTGCCCGTCGGCTGCTCGCGGTCAACAGCTTCCACGAAGGGCGGATGTGGCAGCGCTCCTCGAGCTCGGCCTCCTCGTGGTGGGTGACCGGATCGCGGCTCGTGGTCTGGTTGCACGCCGAGCGCAGGGCGTTCAGCGACAGCGGGTAGGACGCCGGCACCGTGCGCTGCTTCTCCAGCAGGGCCCCGAGGATGCGCTGGTCGAGGGCGTCGAGGACGGGCAGGTCGGCCATGGTCCGATCGTACGGCGACCCGGTCACCCGTGGGGGTGGCGCGTCCCGGGACGCGGGTGGCCAGAGTGGGGACAACGACCAACAAGGAGTGCGCCATGGCGACCTGCGCATGACCACCGCGCAGGGCCAGCCGATGTCCGACGACCAGAACCAGCTGCGCGCCGGCGACCGCGGGCCCAGCCTGCTGGAGGACTTCGCGTTCCGCGAGAAGCTGTTCCACTTCGACCACGAGCGCATCCCCGAGCGCGTCGTGCACGCGCGCGGGTACGGCGCCCACGGCCACCTCGAGACCCTCGAGGCGAGCCCCGAACTGACGAAGGCCGCCCTGTTCCAGGAGGAGGGCACCAAGACCGAGGCGTTCGTCCGGTTCTCGACCGTCGCCGGCAACCTCGGCAGCTTCGACCTGGCCCGCGACGTGCGCGGCTTCGCCGTGAAGCTCTACACCACCGAGGGCAACTGGGACATCGTCGGCAACAACATGCCGGTGTTCTTCATCCAGGACGCGATCAAGTTCCCCGACCTCGTCCACTCGGTCAAGGAGGAGCAGGACCGCGGCTGGCCGCAGGCCGCCTCCGCGCACGACACCTTCTGGGACTTCATCTCCCTCATGCCCGAGGCCACGCACATGGTGATGTGGCAGATGTCGGACCGCGCGATCCCGCGCTCGTTCCGGTTCATGGAGGGCTTCGGCGTCCACACGTTCCGCCTGGTCAACGCCGAGGGCGAGGCCAGGTTCGTGAAGTTCCACTGGAAGCCGCGCCAGGGCCTGCAGTCGGTGCTGTGGGACGAGGCGGTCACCATCAATGGCGCCGACCCCGACTTCCACCGCCGCGACCTGTACGGCGCGATCGAGGCCGGCGACTTCCCGCAGTGGGACCTCGGCGTCCAGGTCTTCGACGACGCCTTCGCCGACAGCTTCGACTTCGACGTGCTCGACCCCACCAAGCTCATCCCCGAGGAGTTGGTCCCCGTCCGCGTCGTGGCCCGCCTCACGCTCGACCGCGTGGTCACCAACGTGTTCGCCGAGACCGAGCAGGTGGCGTTCATGACGCAGAACATCGTGCCCGGCATCGACTTCAGCGACGACCCGCTCCTGCAGGGCCGCAACTTCAGCTACCTCGACACCCAGCTCAAGCGCCTCGGCTCGACCAACTTCAGCCAGCTGCCGGTCAACGCCCCGCGCTGCCCGGTCGCGCACTTCCAGCGGGACGGGCACATGCAGGGCACGCTGCAGGAGGGGCGCGCCAACTACGAGCCCAACTCGTTCACCGGCGCCGAGCGTGGCCCGCGCGCCGACACCGCGGGCGGCTTCGCGACCCACCCCGACGGCGACGTCGGCCCCAAGCGCCGCATCCGTGCGGAGTCGTTCGCCGACCACTACAGCCAGGCGAAGCTGTTCTGGGACAGCCAGACCCCCGTCGAGCAGGACCACATCGTCGCCGCGTTCGCCTTCGAGCTCGGCAAGTGCGAGCTGCCGCGCATCCGCACGGCGATGCTGGCCAACCTGCGCAACGTCGACGACGACCTCGCCACCAAGGTCGCCGAGAAGCTCGGCATGCCGCTTCCGGACGCCGCCCCGGCCAAGGTGCCCACGCGCACCGACCTGCCGACTTCGGACGCGCTCAGCATCGTCAGGAACGGCCCGGACAGCTTCGCCGGCCGCAAGCTCGGCGTCCTCGTCACCGAGGGCACGGACGCCGCCCTGCTCGAGGCGGTCGTGGCCGCGTTCGAGAAGGGCGGGGCCCTGGTGGACCTCATCGGCCCCTCGGTCGGCCTCGAGGTCGGCGGCCGGCCCATGGACCACGCCGTCGCGGCGGCGCCCTCGGCGCTGTTCGACGCCGTGGCCCTGCTGCCGGGCTCCGGCGCGGGCGACATCGCCGACCGCAAGGCCGTGCAGGACTTCGTCTCCGACGCCTTCGGGCACCTGAAGGTGATCGGCCACGACGCCGACGCGGCCGCGCTGTTGGAGGCGGCCGGACTGGCCGAGGCGGTGGGATCCGACGGGGTCCTGGCCGTCGAGGAGTCCTCGGTGAAGGCGTTCTGGGAGGCCTGCGGCGGCATCCGGGTCTGGGACCGTGACGTCCGGCCCTGAGCGGGCGGACGCTAGGGTGGGTGGCCCAGGCGTGGTCGACTGACTGCGGCAGCGAGTAGCGAGGGCGACCCCATGATCGAGCTGACCGGCGTCACGAAGCGGTACCCCGACGGGACCGTCGCGGTCGACGACTTCAGCGCGCAGTTCCCGCCGCACCGCACGACGGTGTTGCTGGGCAGCTCGGGCAGCGGCAAGACGACGATCCTGCGCATGGTGAACCGGATGGTCGACCCGACCTCCGGGACCATCACCATCGACGGCACCGACATCGCCACGCGCGACCCGGTCCGCCTGCGCCGCAGCATCGGCTACGTCATGCAGAACGGCGGGCTACTCCCCCACCGCACGGTGCTGGACAACATCGCCACGGTCCCCCTGCTCAACGGCACCGCGAAGGCGGACGCCCACGCCCGCGCCCGCGAACTGATGGGGCTGGTGGGGCTGGAGGAGAAGCTCGGGCGCCGCTACCCCAGCCAGCTCTCAGGCGGCCAGCAGCAGCGGGTGGGCGTCGCCCGCGGCCTGGCGGCCGACCCGAACATCCTGCTCATGGACGAGCCGTTCGGCGCCGTCGACCCCCTCGTGCGCCGTGAGCTGCAGGACGAGCTGCTCCGCATCCAGTCGACCCTGGCCAAGACCATCGTGTTCGTCACCCACGACGTCGACGAGGCCCTGCGCCTGGGCGACCAGGTCATCCTGCTCGCGCAGGGCGGGAAGGTCGCCCAGCGCGGCACCGGCCCCGAGTTGCTGGCGGACCCCGCCTCCCCGTTCGTGTCCGGCTTCCTCGGCCTCGAGGGGGGAGAGCGCGAGCTCACGGAGCGCGACGGCGTCCTCGTCGACGCCCACGGGCGCGCGGCCGGGGTCCTGCGCCGGACGCCTCGCGGGACCGAGGAGCCCGGCCCGTGAACTGGGTCCTGGCCAACCTCGACGTCGTCGGGCGGCACACCGTGAGCCACCTGGTGCTGGCGCTCCCCCCGATCGTGCTCAGCCTGCTGCTCGCGGTGCCGCTGGGCTGGCTGGCCAACCGGGTGCGTTGGCTCCGGACGCCGCTGCTCACCGGTGCGGGACTGTTCTACGCGATCCCGTCGCTGCCCCTGTTCGTCGTCCTCCCCGTGGTGATCGGCACCGGCATCCGCGACCCGCTCAACATCATCATCGCGTTGACGCTGTACGGGCTGGCCCTGCTCGTCCCGGTGGCCGCGGACGCCCTCCGCCAGGTCGACCCGCGGGCCCTCGACGCCGCCGACGCCATGGGCTACCCGGCCGTCCGGCGCTTCCTCGCCGTGGACCTGCCGCTCGCCGGCCCCGCCCTGCTGGCCGGCCTGAGGGTGGTGGCCGTCAGCACGGTCTCGCTGGTCACGGTGGGCGCCGTGCTCGGCATCCCGAGCCTGGGGATGCTGTTCACCGACGGCTTCCAGCGCGGCATCATCGCCTCGGTGCTGACCGGCATCGTCGCCACCGT
>CAKUSI010000375.1 GCA_934678955.1 uncultured Austwickia sp.
CGGGCACCCACCGGGCCGCACGCTGTGGCTTCCACCGGGCTCCCCAGCGTCCGCCCGGCGCTGCGCGCGCGCGTCGTGACCAGGGGGATTCCGGTCGGGGCGAACGGGCTCCGCACAGGGCTGTCGGCCAGGTCCGATAGCCTTTTGTTCGTGAAGGCCATTCGACGTTTCAACGTGCGATCCGTCCTGCCGGACCCGATCCGTGAGCTCGGGGACCTGGCGTCCAACCTCCGCTGGTCGTGGCACACGGCCAGCCGCAACCTGTTCGCCGAGATGGCGCCGATCCGCTGGGAGAAGGCGGGCCACGACCCGGTGGCGCTCCTGTCGAGCATGTCCGCCGAGGAGTTGGACGCGCTCGCGGCCAACCCGGATTTCGTCGCGAAGGTGGAGTCGGCCCACGCCGACCTGCAGTCCTACATCACGCAGCCGCGGTGGTACCAGAAGTGGGCGGACGAGGACCCCGGCCAGGCCCCCCGCTCGATCGCATACTTCAGCGCTGAATACGGGATCACCGAGGTCCTCCCGCAATACTCCGGCGGCCTCGGCATCCTCGCGGGTGACCACCTCAAGTCCGCCTCGGACCTCGGGGTCCCGCTCGTGGGCGTCGGGCTGTTCTACCAGACCGGCTACTTCGCCCAGTCGCTCAACGCGGACGGCTGGCAGCAGGAGACCTACCCGGTGCTCGACCCGGACGGTCTGCCGCTGTCGCTGCTGCGCGGCGCCGACGGCAAGCCCGCGACGGTCAGCCTGGCGATGCCCGGCGGCCGCACGCTGCACGCCTTCGTCTGGCGCGCCCAGCTCGGGCGCATCCCGCTGCTCCTGCTCGACAGCGACGTGCACGAGAACGACATGGACCTGCGCGGGGTCACCAACCGGCTCTACGGCGGAGGGGGCGAGCAGCGCGTCCAGCAGGAGATGCTGCTCGGGATGGGCGGCGTGCGGGCGCTGCGCCTGTGGAGCAAGCTGACCGGGGCCCCGGAGCCCGAGGTCTACCACTGCAACGAGGGCCACGCCGGCTTCCTCGGCATCGAGCGCATCCACGAGCTGACGACCGCTCACGGGCTGACGTTCGACGAGGCCCTGGAGGCCACCCGCGCCGCCACCGTCTTCACCACGCATACCCCGGTCCCGGCCGGCATCGACCGCTTCGGCGCGGACCAGATGCGGCGCTACTTCGGGGGCGACAACGCGCTGCCCGGCGTGCCGGTGGACCGGCTGCTGGCCCTGGGCGCGGAGTCGTATGAGGGCGGCGCGGCCGGCGTGTTCAACATGGCGCTGATGGGGCTTCGGCTGGCCAAGCACTCCAACGGCGTGTCCCGCCTGCACGGCGTGGTCAGCCGCGACATGTTCGCGGGTCTGTGGCCGGGCTTCGACTCCAGCGAGGTGCCGATCACCTCGATCACCAACGGCGTGCACGCGCCGACGTGGGTCGACCAGCGGATCTTCGACCTGGCGGACACCTACGGGCCGTTGGAGTCATCCAGCGCCAAGATCGCCCAGTACGCCCAGAAGGCGACCGACGAGCAGATGTGGTCGGTGAAGCGGGAGCTGCGCGAGACGCTGGTCGAGATGGCCCGCCGGCGCACCCGGGAGAGCTGGCTCAAGCGGGGCGCCACCGCCGCGGAGCTGGGCTGGACCGACGACATCCTCGACCCCGACGTGCTGACGATCGGGTTCGCCCGGCGGGTGCCGACATACAAGCGGCTCACGCTGATGCTGCGCGACCCGGAGCGGCTCAAGCGGATCCTGCTCGACCCCGACCGCCCCGTGCAGCTCGTGATCGCGGGCAAGAGCCACCCCGCCGACGACAACGGCAAGCGGCTGATCCAAAAGATGGTGCGCTTCGCCGACGACCCGCAGGTGCGGCACCGGATCGTGTTCCTGCCGAACTACGACATCGGCATGGCCCGGCACCTCTACCCCGGCTGCGACGTCTGGCTCAACAACCCGCTGCGGCCCCTGGAGGCGTGTGGCACCTCGGGCATGAAGGCAGCGCTCAACGGCGGGCTGAACCTGTCGATCCTCGACGGCTGGTGGGACGAGTGGTATGACGGCGAGAACGGTTGGGAGATCCCGTCGGCCGACGGCGTGCACGACCAGGACCGTCGGGACGACATCGAGGCGGCCGCGCTCTACGACCTGATCGAGAACAGGGTGGCGCCGCGGTTCTACGACACCGACGAGACCGGCGTGCCCCGTCGGTGGGTCGCGATGATGCGGCACACGCTGGCGACCCTCGGGCCGAAGGTGCTGGCCACCCGCCAGGTGCAGGACTACACCACGCAGCTCTACCTGCCGGCCGCGCAGGCGTCCCGGGCCGTGACGGACCGCGACTACGCGGGCGCGCGCGAGCTGGCGACCTACCGCAGCCGCATCACCTCGCAGTGGCCCACGCTGCACGTGGACCACGTGGAGTCCTCCGGGGTGTCAGACGCCCCGCAGATCGGGGACACCTTTCACATCCGCGCGTTCGTCTCGCTCGGGGTGCTTCGCCCGGAGGACGTCGAGGTGCAGGTGGTGTACGGCAAGGTCGACGCGAACGACCAGCTCACGCACACGGCCACCCGGACGTTGGCGCCGGCCGAGGTCTACGAGGACGGCCGGCACCGCTTCGAGGGCGACCTGAGGATCTTGCGGACCGGCTCGTTCGGCTACACGGTGCGGATCGTGCCGACCCACCCGCTGTTGGAGACGCCGGCCGAGTTCGGGTTGGTGGTCAACGCCTGAGGCTGACCTCACCCGTGAGGGAGGCCTTCTCGCGGGTTGAAAGGCGGTGCGCGGCGCCGGAGGGCGAGAACCCCTCGGCGCCGCGTCTGCGTCTGATCCCGGGAGGTGCGTTCTGCGACCGCCCGGCCCGGCCCGGCGGCCTGACGTGCGGACCGTGGGCCAAACTCATGGCCGGGAGCGCGGGCGGGTAGCCGGAACCGCAGATGGTGGCCCGAAACCCCGGGCGGGTAGCCGGAACCGCGGATGGTGGCCCGGAACCGCGGATGGCGGCCCGTGGACGCGCGGGCCTCCATCCGCTGATGCGGCGTGCGGTGGGCGGAAACGGGCCGCCATCGGTGCAAGCCGTGCGCTCCCGGACCCAGATCGCGAGGGAAGGTGAGTCAGGCGATGCCGACGATGTGGGCCATGAACGTCACGCCGGTCACGATCGTGATCGCCCCGACGATGTCGAAGACGATGCCGGAGCGCACCATCTTCGTGATCGGCACCATCCCGGAGCCGTAGACGATCGCGTTCGGCGGGGTCGACACGGGCAGCATGAAGCCGTACGAGGCGCCGAACACGGCCGCGAGGGCCGGGACCACCGGGGACACTCCGGCGGCCACGGCGATGGGGATGACGATGGGCACGACGATGCCCACGCTGGCCGTGTTGCTCGTCGTCTCGGAGATGAGGATCGCCACCACCGTCGCGAGGATGGTGAGGCTCAACAGGCTCGTCGCGCCCAACCCGCTGGCCACGCCGTTGCCGATGTGCTTGGCCAGGCCGGTGCTCGACAGCAGGGCGCCGAGCGTGATGCCGCTGCCGAAGAGCAGGATGGTTCCCCAATCGATCGTGGCCGCTTCACCCCAGGTGAGCGTGAACTCGCGGCGCTGCCAGTCGACCGGGAGGAAGAAGAGGAGCGAGGCGGCCACGATGGCCACGACGCCTTCGTCGACGCGGGCGGCCAGCACCTTCGCGAGCGGTGAGTCCTCTCCGGCGATGAGCCCGACGAAGCCGGGGAAGAACCAGAAGAAGACGGCGGTCGCGAAGGCGATCAGCGTGTTCTTCTCGCCTCGGCTGAGGGGGCCGAGCTGGGAG
>CAKUSI010000376.1 GCA_934678955.1 uncultured Austwickia sp.
TGTCGTGGGTGCGGATGTGCCATATGAACAGTGCGATCGCTACCGCGGCGGGTAGTACCCAGATCCAGTTGAAGGCCTGGAAGAACAGCGTGATTCCGGTGGCGATGAGCGCGATGAGGAAGAGCCCGAAGACGTCGAGATGTGAGCCGGCCGGCTGTTCCTTCGGGACGAACTTGAGGATGGCCGGTAGCGCGATCACGGCCAGCAGGGTGATCAGGAACAGCGCGGTCCAGTGGATGTAGGTGGCGATGAAACCGCTGCCGACCACACCGATGAACACCGAGAGCTGGAACGCGCTCGTGCTGAACCCGAGGTAGGTCTTCTGGTCCTTCTTCGAGAGGTACTTCGTGACGTAGACGACGTAGAGAGTTTCGGCTGCCGCAAGACCGGCGGTCTGGATGATTCGACCGGTCAGCACCAGCGCGAAAGAGTTCTGGCCGGCGAAGCCGATCAGCGACCCGATCACCATCAAGAGGACGGAAACGATGAGCAGCCGGCGGATGCTCACCGAGTCCGCCAGCGTCGAGTAGACGACGGCGCCGATGCCGATGATGATGCCAGCCAGAGTGGCCTGCAGACTCACCGTGTTGATGTCTAGACCCAGGTCTTCAGCGATGGGCAGTGACATGTACTTGAAGCCGTTGTCGATGACCAAGGCGAAGAGGAATATCGCCAGAAGAACCGGGACGGCGCGCTTGGGGTTGCGGGGAGTAGCGCCGGGCGGCGCCGTCGTCGTGGCGGGGGCGGCCTGGATGCCCGCAGCAGGGACGGCTTCTTCCGGATCGGTTCCGTTGGCGGGCGGAGGCCCATCGGCCGGCGTGGCGTGGGACATCGGATTCTCCAGTCTGCGCGGGCCGGTCAGGCCAAGCCCAAGGCGATCTCGATCATCTGGGTGAAGGCGGTCTGTCGCTCTTCCGTAGAGGCATGCTGGCCCCTGAGGAGGTGGTCGCTAACGGTGAAGATTGCCAGCGCGTCGACGCCTGCGGCGGCGGCATTGGCGAACAATCCTGCGGCCTCCATCTCGACGGTGAGGACGCCCATCTGCGCCCACTTCTGGTTGTACTGCTCATCAGCGGAGTAGAAGATGTCACTGGAGAGCACGTTACCGACGTGAGTGCGCTGCCCCTTGTCGTCGGCGATGCGCTTGGCGGCTTCCAGCAACCGGAACGAGGACAGCAGGGCCAAGCTGCCCGGCAGCGCGAACTGCTCGAGGTAGTTGGAATCGGTCGAAGCGCCCTGGGCAAGCACGACGTCGTAGAGTTCAATGTCCTCCTGCAGGGCTCCGCAGGAGCCGACGCGGATAAGGTTCTTGACCCCAAAGACGTGGATGAGCTCCCAGGTATACAGCGAGATCGAGGGGATGCCCATGCCGGTGCCCATCACGGACACTGGCGTGCCCTGGTAGGTGCCGGTGAAGCCCAGCATGTTACGGACCTCATTGAAGCACTTGGCGTCCTCAAGGTAGGTCTGCGCGATGAACTTGGCGCGCAGCGGATCACCGGGCAACAGGATGGTCTCGGCGATGGGGACGCCGTCCGGTTTGATATGCGCGGTGGATTTGCCGGTGGTGTCGAGCAGCTTCGGGGTGGTCACGGTGGACTTCCTTCATCGTTGGAGGGACATATCGGCGGATTACAGGCCTAGCAGGGCCCGTGTGTCGATGCTGAGTTGTTCGAGGCGTGCGGCGGCGCGCTTACGCGGTACGTCACCGCCATCGCAGGCCAGGACGACCTCGAGGTAGCACTTGAGCTTAGGTTCCGTGCCGGAGGGCCGGGCGATGACCCTGTCGCCGACCTCGGTGCGGAACAGCAGCCCGTCCGTGGGTGGCAGCTCTTCGCTGCCCTCGGCGAGGTCACGAACCTCGACCACCGAGGACCCGGCGAGCTCGGTCACCTCGGCGGCGCGCAACCGCTCAAGGGCCTCAGCGATCAGGGCCCGGTCGGGCACGCGGATGCTCAGCGGCGCCGTCGCGTGCAGGCCGTGCTGGCGGGCGAGGTCGTCGAGGAGGTCCTCGATCGAGCGGTGCTCGCGGGCGAGGTCCTCGACCAGGGTAACGATGCGGACCATGGCGGTGATCCCGTCCTTATCGCGCACCGCGCCCGGGTCGGTGCAGTAGCCGATGGCCTCCTCGTAGCCGAAGCGCAGGCCCGGGGTTCGGGCGATCCACTTGAACCCAGTGAGGGTGGTGGCGTGCCGCAGGCCGTGGGCGGCGGCGATGCGCCCGAGCAGTCGGGAGGAGACGATCGAGCACGCGAGCACGTCGCCCTCGCGGGCGGAGTCACGGGCGGCCTGTTCCCCCAGCACGGCGCCGATCTCGTCACCGGTGAGCTGGCGCCAGGTGCCGTCGCGTTGCGGGATCGCGACCGAGCAGCGGTCGGCGTCCGGGTCGAGCGCGACGACGACGTCCGCCCCGACCTCCCGGGCGAGTTCGAGCGCGAGGTCGAGCGCGCCCGGCTCCTCCGGGTTCGGGAACGGGATGGTGGGGAAGCCGGGGTCGGGCTCGGCCTGCGCGGCGACGACATGGACGTCGCCGATGCCCGCTCGGCGCAGCACCTCCCGGGCCGTGGCGCCGCCGACGCCGTGCATCGGGGTGAGCACCACGCGCGGGGAGGCCGGGCCGGTGGACCCGCGCAGAGAGGCGGCGCGGTCGATGTAGCGCTCCAGCAGGTCGCCGCCGACGGGTTCGACGCGGGCGCCGTCGACCGGTACCTGGGCGGCGCCGGGAGCGGCCGCGATGCGGGCAGCGATCTGCGCGTCCGCGGGCGAGACGATTTGTACGCCGCGGGCCGGGCCAGTAGCGGCGCGGCCCCCGAGGTAGACCTTGTAACCGTTGTCGGCGGCCGGGTTGTGGGAGGCGGTGACCATAATGCCGGCGTCGGCGTCGAGTTCGCGCACCGCGAAGGCGGTGACGGGGGTGGGCAGCCGCGGCGGCAGCGCGAGGGCGGTGGCCCCGGCAGCGGAGAGCACCCCGAGGGTGGCCTCGCGGAACGCCGCGGAGCCGTGCCGGGCGTCGCAACCGACCACGACGCGCGGGTGATCGCCGACGGTGTCGGTCAAGTAGTGGGCCAGGCCGGCGGTGGCGCTGGTGACGACGGCGGTGTTCATGCAGCTCTGCCCCGCTGCCACGGCCCCGCGCAGCCCGGCGGTGCCGAAGGTCAGAGGGCCGGTGAAGCGGGAGGCGAGGTCCGCGTGTGCGCTCGCGTCGCCCCGCTCAGTGGCCTCGATGAGCGCGGTGAGCTCATCTCGGGTGGCGGGGTCGGGGTCCTGGGCGATCCAGGCGAGGGCGCGATCGAGGAGGCTGCGGGTCTCGGTGCTTACGCCTTCCAGTCCATCCAGGACCGCGCGAGAGGCGGACAGGCCTAGGCGGGTGGCGCCCGCGTCGAGCATGGCCAGCGCCGCCTCAGCGGTACGGATGCCACCCGAGGCCTTGATGCCCAGGCGTCCGCCGACGGTGGCGGCCATCAGTTCGACGGCGTGCACGCTCGCGCCCCCGGCGGGGTGGAACCCGGTGGACGTCTTTACGAAGTCGGCGCCGGCAGCCTCGGCGGCGCGGCAGCAGCTGATGATCTGGTCGTCGGTCAGGGCGGCGGTCTCGAGGATGACCTTGAGCACGACCGGGGCGGGCACGGCCTCGCGCACGGCGCGGATCTCGGCCTCGACGGCCCCGAAGTCGCCGGTGCGGGCGAGGGCGAGGTCGATGACCATGTCGATCTCGTCGGCGGCCTCGGCGAGGGATCGGGCGGCCTCGGCGGCCTTGACCCCTGCATGGTGGGCCCCGGAGGGGAACCCGCAGACGGTGGC
>CAKUSI010000377.1 GCA_934678955.1 uncultured Austwickia sp.
GACCGGCACCCTCACCCGCAACGAGCCCGCCGTCACCGCCATCCTCACCGCCGACGGCGTGACCGAGGCGCAGGCCCTGGCCTGGGCGGCATCCCTGGAGCAGCACAGCACCCACCCGCTGGCCGCCGCGATCACCGCCGCCTCGCCCGGAGCCCCCGCCGCCCTGGACGTGACCGAGCAGGCCGGGCACGGCATCGAGGGCACCCTCGACGGGGCCCGAGTCACCGTCGGCAGCCCTCGATGGCTGGACGCCGGGACGCTCAAGGACCAGGTGGCGGGCCTGGAGGAGCAGGGCATGACCGTCGTGATCGTGCACCGCGACGGCGTCCCGGTCGCCGCGATCGGGGTCCGCGACGAGCTGCGACCCGAAGTCCCCGAGGTGGTCCGCACCCTCGCCGCCCAGGGCGTCGGGATGACCATGCTCACCGGCGACAACGCCCGCACCGCCCGGGCGCTGGCCGCGCAGGCCGGGATCGAGGATGTGCGCGCCGAGCTGCGCCCGGAGGACAAGGCCGCCGCGATCGGCGAGCTGGGCAGGCACGGCTCGGTCGCGATGATCGGCGACGGCATCAACGACGCCCCCGCCCTCGCCGCCGCGGACATCGGCATCGCGATGGGCGCGACCGGCTCCGACGCCGCGATCGAGTCCGCCGACGTCGCCTTCACCGGCCACGACCTGCGGCTCCTCCCGCGGGCGTTCGACCACGCCCGTCGCGGACGGCGCATTATCAATCAGAACATCATCCTGTCGCTGCTGATCATCACCGCCCTGCTGCCGCTGGCCCTGTTCGGCGTGCTGGGGCTGGCCGCGGTGGTGCTGGTGCACGAGATCGCCGAGGTGATCGTGATCCTCAACGGGCTGCGCGCCGCGCGCACCAGGAAGTCGATCGCGTGACCGCGCAGGGCACCGTCGTCGCCGAGGGGACGAGCCCGCCCTCCCCGAAAGGTCGGAGGGCACTCGGCGTCGCCCTCGCGGTCGCCGTGCTCGCCGTGGCCCTCGATCAGGGGTCGAAGGCCCTCGCTGTGGCGCAGTTGACTTCTGGCGAGCGGGTTCCGCTGGTCGGCGACCTGTTCGGCCTGTCCCTGGTCTACAACCCCGGAGCCGCGTTCTCGCTCGGCTCCGGGTCCACCTGGATCTTCACCCTCGTCGGCCTCCTCGCCGCCATCGCGGTAGTTGTGTTCGCTGTGCGGCTGCGTGGCGCGCGGTGGGGTGCCGCGTTGGGCCTGGTCCTCGGCGGCGCGGTCGGCAACCTCGTCGACCGGCTCCTGAACCCGCCCTCCTTCGGACAGGGGCAGGTCACGGACTTCCTCGCCTACGGCGACCTGTTCGTCGGGAACGTCGCCGATGTCTTCGTCGTCGCCGGTGTCGGCCTGCTCTGCCTGATCCTTCTCCCGCCAGGCCCGGACCGGGCGTCGAACGACGCGCGATTCGAGGATGCCGCATGAAGGTCGAGCTGCTGCACATTGTCGGTTGCCCGAACACGGACGTGGCCGAAGCCAACGCGCGCGCAGCACTGGACGCTCTTGGATTCAGGGCCGTGCCTGTCGAGCTGGTCACGATCCGGACCGAGGCCGAGGCGGTAAGCACCCGGTTCGGAGGCTCGCCCACGATCCTCGTCGACGGCGTCGACCTGTTCCCGACAGCACCGGTCCGCTCGCTCGCGTGCCGCGTCTATGCGACGAGGAACGGGTTCGCCGGAGCGCCTACGCAGGAGCAGATCGAAGCAGCGCTGCGAGGCGCGTCCCGGTAGAGCAAGAACGGGCTGTAGCGCGATCGATGGCGCACGCCTCACGGCACATCGGTGTTCGCCGCAGGGACCAGGAAACCCGGAAACACAGCGGAGAGGCAGGGCCATTGGCCGCTGCCCCTCCCGTGCTCGCAGTCCCTCGCAGTCCCTCAGACGAGCAGTTCCGCCAGCAGCGTTTCGACGCGACCTTTGATCTCGTCCCGGATCGGGCGCACGGCATCGATGCCCTGTCCGGCCGGGTCGTCGAGCTTCCAGTCCTCGTAGCGCTTGCCGGGGAAGAACGGGCACGCGTCGCCGCAGCCCATGGTGATCACCACGTCGGAGTCCTGCACCGCTTCGGTGGTGAGCACTTTCGGCTGTTCGGCGGTGATGTCGATGCCGACTTCGCGCATCGCCTCGACGGCGACGGAGTTGATCTGGTCGGCGGGTATGGATCCGGCGGAGCGGACCTCGACGCGGTCGCCTGCGAGCTCGCGGAGCCAGCCGGCGGCCATCTGGGAGCGCCCGGCGTTGTGGACGCAGACGAAGAGGACGGAAGGCTTCTGGTCAGTCATTGTTGTTCGCTTTCGTTCAGTCGGTGAGCGTGGCGAGGAGCTCGCGGACGCGGCCCTCGATATCGTGGCGGATCGCGTCGACCCCGTCCGGGGAAGCGAGAGCCGGGTCGCCCACGGCCCAGTCCTCGTAGCGGACGCCGGGGATGATCGGGCAGACGTCGCCGCAGCCCATCGTGACCACCACGTCGGCCGCGCGCACGGCGTCATCGGTGAGCGGCTTCGGGAACGCCGTCTCGGCTTCCTGCTCGCCCTCGATCTCCGTGAGCAGGGAGCGCACGTGCGGGTGCATGTCCGAGGCAGGGGCGGAGCCTGCTGAGCGGGCGATCACGGCACCGCCTGCGAGCTGGTTGACGATCGCGGCGGCGAGCTGGGAGCGGCCCGCGTTCTGCACGCACACAAACAGCACCTGCGGCACCCCGGCCGAGCGGTCCCTGGCCAGGTCGGCGAGGCGCTGCCGGGCGAACCGTTCGGTCAGCGGGATCATGTGCGCCGTCAGCTTCGCTGAACGCACCAGGCCGGCGTAGGACTCGCGCACGATCGCGATCACGAGGTCCCGGTTCAGCCCGGTGAGCTCGTCCGCGAGCTCTTCGGCGAGGCGGGTCACGCGGGCGTCCATCTGCTGCAGGGCCTCGGCCCGTGCTGCGGCGTCTTCGGGTTCGTCGGTGACGGCCGCGGCGGGAGCGAACGCGTCGAGGAGGGCCGCGACGGCGCGCTGCTTGCCCGGCGCGATGCGGTACCAGACCCAGGTGCCGCGCCGCTCGGAGGCCAGCATCCCGGTCTCCTTGAGCACCTTCAGGTGGTGCGAGACCGTCGGCTGGGAGACCTCTGCCAGCTCGGCGAGGTCGCACACGCAGGACTCGCCGCGCGGGTCGGCCGCGATCGCGGAGAGCATCCGCAGCCGCAGCGGGTCCGCCAGCGCCTTCAGAGCACTGGCGACCGTGCTCGCCGCCTCCGCGCCGATTGCGTGGGTCGTCGACGGCGAGCATGCCTCGGCGTCGGGGATGGTGGCAGCGTCGGTCATGACGTCCTCGATTCAGCGGTATACGGATCCGTGCGGAACCAGGCTCTGGCGGCCCAGAGGGAGACGTAGACGAGGCCGACGAGCACAGGGACCTCGATGAGCGGACCCACGACGCCGGCCAGCGCCTGGCCGGAGGCGGCCCCGAAGGTCCCGATGGCGACGGCGATCGCGAGCTCGAAGTTGTTGCCCGCCGCGGTGAACGCCAGCGTCGTCGACCGCGCGTAGCCGAGGCCGATGCCCTTGCCGAGCAGCAGCCCCGCGAACCACATCAGGCCGAAGTAGACCAGCAGCGGCAGCGCGATGCGCGCCACGTCGAGAGGCTTCACCAGCACCGCGTTGCCCTGCAGTGCGAACAGCAGCACGATGGTGAACAGCAGCCCGTACAGCGCCCACGGTCCGATCTTCGGGAGGAACTTCTCCTCGTACCAGTCGCGCCCCTTGCGCTTCTCACCGATGAAGCGGGAGGCGAAGCCCGCG
>CAKUSI010000378.1 GCA_934678955.1 uncultured Austwickia sp.
GCACCCCCCGTGCACTTCCCGCCCACGGGCGGCAACGGTACGGAAAGCCCCAGCACCCCCCGTGCACTTCCCGCCCATGGGCGGCAACCGCACGCCATCACCAGGGCAAACGCGGCCACTTCCCGCCCACGGGCGGAGAATGCCCGCCGCCGCGGGGCAACCCGTCAGGCGGGGCGCTGCTCGGTGACGACCCCCGGCACGAAGTCGCCGTCGCCCGCGCCGGGCTGGCCCGGCAGCGCGGCCGACGCGACCGGCTCGGGGGTGCCCGGGTCGGGGTCCAGGGGATCCAGCGCGAACGGGTCGTCCTCGGCGCCCGCCCCGGCCGTCGGGGCGGCGGGCGGGATCACCGCGCCGGTCAGCACGCCGTCGGCGGTGAGCGCGAGCGCCTGGTACGCCTGCTCGGGCGGCAGATCGAGCACGGCCGAGACCTCTGGCGGGCGCATTGACTCGAACACCGCGTAGACGAGATGGCTCAGCAGCCAGGCCACGGCCAGCGCGGCGAAGATCCGGACCATCATGGCGTCGAACGCGAGCGCCGAGTCCAGGTACTGCAGCACGCTCGGCACGCTCATCAGCGCCGCGAAGAGCACGACGACCGCGAACGGGACGCCCTCGGGCCGCGTCTCGACGATCAGCTGCCTGCCGGCGGCCTCCGGCTCGCCCTTGGCGCCCTTCTTGCCCTTCTTCCCGCGTTTGCCCTTGCCCTTCGGCTCGTCGGGCGCGTCGAGCTCTGCGTCGGCGTCACGCCGCCGTGACTTCCTGGACATTCACCACCCCTGCGGTCACGAGCGTGAGCGCTCCGCCCAGCTCGGCATAGGACAGGACGGGCAGCCGCGGAGAGGTCGCCTCGAAGAGCCGCCGCACCGGAAGGCGCAACGGCTGGGCGCACACCATGACGGCCGGCTCCCCCGCGGCCTCGGCGGCGGCAGCGATGCGCGCCGCCTCCAGGGCCAGACGTTCGGACAGCACCGGGTCGAGCATCAGGAACGTCCCGGAGTCCCCGGCCCGCAGGCACTCCAGGAGGCGCTGCTCCAGCAGCGGGTCGAAGGTGATCACCGGCAGCGTGCCGTCGGCGGCGTGGGCGGTCGCGATCGCCGCGCCCAGCGCGCCGCGCGCGGATTCCACCAGCCCGTCGGCGTCGAGGCTGGTCTTGGCCCGCATCGACATCGCCTCGAAGATCCGCACGAGGTCCCGGATGCACACCCGCTCGGCGAGCAGCGCCTGCAGGGTGCGCTGGATCTCCCCCAGGGAGAGCGGCTGGGGGGTCAGCTCTTCGATCACCACGGGGTGGGTCTGCTTCACCATGTCGACCAGCATCTTGACGTCCTCGCGGCCGAGCAGCTGGGCGGCGTACGTGCGCACCACCTCGGCCATGTGCGTGGTCACCACGGAGCTGCGGTCCACGACGGTGGCGCTGGCCAGCGCGACGTGCTCGCGTAGCTCGGCGGGCACCCATTTGGCGTCGAGCCCGAAGACGGGCTCCTTGGTGACCATGCCGGGCAGGCCGTCGAGGTCGTCCCCGATCGCGAGCACCATGCCGGCGGGCGCCTGCCCGCGCGCGACCTCGACGCCGTGCACCTTGATCGCGTAGTGCCGCGGGGGCAGGTCGAGGTTGTCGCGCGTACGGACGAGGGGGACGACGATCCCGATCTCCTGGGCCAGCTTGCGGCGCAGCGCCCGCACCCGGTCGAGCAGGTCCCCGCCGGTCGAGGAGTCCACGAGGTCGATGAGGTCGTACGCGAGCTCCAGCTCCAGCGGCTCCACGCGCATGTCCTGCGCGATGGCCATCGGGCTGTCCTTCTGCGGCTCGGTGGGCAGCTCCGGCTCGACCTCTTCGACCGGGACCTGCTCGGTGGGGTCCGGGATGCGGAAGCCCAGCAGCAGCGTGAGCGCGCCCATGATCACGAACGGCATGGTCGGCAGGCCGGGCACCAGGCCGATCGCCAGCACGGCGCCGCCAGCGATCCGGATGGCCTGGCGCTGCTTACCGAACTGGCTGAGCAGGTCGGTGCCCATGTCGTTCTCGGTCGTGGCCCGGGTGACGATGAGGCCCGTCGAGATCGATAGGAGGAGCGCCGGGATCTGGGAGACCAGGCCGTCGCCGACGGAGAGCAGGGAGTACGTCTGTACGGCCTCGCCGACCTCCATGCCGCGCTGCATCACGCCGATGATGAGGCCGCCGACGAGGTTGACGATCGTGATGACGATCGCGGCGATCGCGTCGCCCTTGACGAACTTGGAGGCGCCGTCCATCGCCCCGTAGAAGTCGGCCTCGGAGGCGACCTCCTTGCGGCGGCGTCGGGCCTCGTTCTCGTCGATGAGCCCCGAGTTGAGGTCGGCGTCGACGGCCATCTGCTTGCCGGGCATCGCGTCGAGGGTGAACCGGGCGGCGACCTCGGCGACGCGGCCGGCGCCGTTGGTGATGACGACGAACTGGATGACCATCAGGATGATGAAGATCACCAGGCCGACGACGAGGCTGCCGCCGACGACGAAGTGGCCGAACGCGTTGATGACCTCACCGGCGTAGCCGTCGAGGAGCACGAGCCGGGTGGCCGCCAGGTTCATCGCGAGGCGGAAGAGCGTCGCGATCAGCAGCAGCGACGGGAACACCGCGAAGTCCAGCGGCTTGGTGACCGCGAGGCTGACCAGCATGATCAGGATCGACAGCGTGATGTTGAAGGTCAGCAGCACGTCGAGCAGCGCCGCGGGCATCGGGACGACCATCATCACGACGATGCCGATGATGACGGCCGGCACGCCGATCTGCGCCACTCGATTCGACTTCACGACACCTCACGGAAAAAGCTGCAGGCCCTGACTGGTGACCATTCGGCAGGGCCTCAACCGACCTGAGCGGGCCGCTGCCCGCCCCCCGGAGTCCCCGCGGCTGCGGCACCGGCCGATCCGGGCGACGTACCCTCGTCCTGCGCCACCGTGGGGATCCCTAGCGCCGCGTCCGAGAGGTCCTCCCCGAGGTCCAGGCCCGGCTCCGCAGCGATCGGGCTCTCATGCTCTCCACCGCTCGTGCCCATCTCGTCGAGGTAGAAGACGAACGCGATGACCTGCGCGATCGCGTCATAGAGGGGCGGCGGGATGTAGTGGTCCACCTCGCACAGCTTGTAGAGCAGCCGGGCGACGATGGGGTCGCGGACCAGCGGCACCTGCGCGGCCTCGGCCTCCTGACGGATCCGCGCCGCCAGGTAGCCCGCCCCCTTGGCGACCACCTGGGGAGCCCCGCCGCCGGGCTCGTACTTCAGGGCCACCGCGACATGGGTCGGGTTCACCATCACCACGGTGGATTCGCCGACGGCGGCCATCATCCGCCGCCGGCCCATCTCCCGGGCCTTCTGCTTCATCGCGGACTTCAGGTGCGGGTCGCCTTCTTGCATCTTGTGCTCGCGCTTGACCGCGTCCTTCGTCATCTTCAGCGACTTGTCGACCCGCCGCTTCTCCATCACGAAGTCCGCGGCGGCGATCACGAGGCCGGTGATCGCGATGAGCCGGATGATGTTCATGGCGGAGTCCTCGGCGACGGCCAGGATGCTGTCCAGCGACCACCGCCCCGTGCCGGTGATCTGCGCGACCACGCCGCTCGCGACAAGGTAGGCGACCATCCCGAACACCACGAACTTGATCAGCGTCTTGGTCAGCGTCCACATGCCCTGCTGCCCGAACATGTTCTTCAGGCCGGGGACCGGGTTGAGCTTCTTCCACTTCGGCTTGAACCGCTTGGGCGACACGTGCAGCCCGCCCTGCAGGACGTGCCCGGTCACGCC
>CAKUSI010000379.1 GCA_934678955.1 uncultured Austwickia sp.
AGGTGCGGTTGCCCAACCTGTATGGGGAGCACGGGCGACCCGACTACAACAGCTTCGTGGCGACGTTCGCCCACCGCATCGCTGCCGGCGAGCACCCGCAGGTCACCGGCGACCGGGAGATCCCGCTGCTGCACGTGCAGGACGCGGTCGCCGACCTGCTCGCCGCCGCCGTGGAGCCCGACCCGCCGGCGTTGCTGCGCCCGACCGCCTGGGTGCCGCTGCGCATCTCGGCGGTCGCGGAGCGCCTGGCGGCCTTCCACGAGGTCTACGCCGCCGGTCAGATCCCCGCGCTGGACGATCGGGTGGACGTACGGCTGTTCAACACGCTGCGCGCGGCGATGTGGGACCAGGGCGCGCGTACGTTCCCCCTGGCCCCGCACTCGGACGCCCGCGGCGCGTTCGTGGAGATCCTGCGCCAGCACGGCGGGGCGGGGCAGAGCTCCTTCTCGACGACCGTGCCGGGCGTGACGCGCGGCGACCACCTGCACTTCCGCAAGGTCGAACGCTTCGTCGTGGTCCGCGGCAGCGGGGTCATCCGACTGCGCCGGACGTGCTCGGACGAGCTGGTCGAGATCCCCGTCGACGGGGAGCGTCCGGTGGCGGTCGACATGCCGACGCTGTGGACCCACTCGATCACCAACACGGGCACCGACGAGATGCTCACCCTGTTCTGGATCAACGAGCTCTACGATCCGTCCGACCCCGACACCTACCCGGAGAAAGTGCTGCGGTGAGCGTGCGATGACCACCGTCATGACCGTCGTCGGGACGCGGCCCGAGATCATCCGTCTCTCCCGGGTGATGGCCCGCCTCGACCACACCTGCGACCACGTGCTGGTGCATACGGGTCAGAACTACGACTACGAGCTCAACGGGATCTTCTTCGAGGAGATGGGGATCCGGAAGCCCGACCGGTTCCTGGAGGTCGACACCGGGTCGCTCGGGGCGGTCCTCGGCGGGGTGCTGGCCAAGACCGAGCAGGCGATCGAGGAGGTCCGCCCCGACGCCCTGCTCGTGCTCGGCGACACCAACAGCTGCATCGCGGCGCTGATGGCCCGCCGGATGAAGGTGCCCGTCTACCACATGGAGGCCGGCAACCGCTGCTTCGATCTCAACGTGCCGGAGGAGACCAACCGGCGGATGGTCGACCACGTCAGCGACTACAACCTCGTCTACACCGAGCACGCCCGGCGCAACCTGCTCGCCGAGGGCATGCACCCGCGGCGGATCCTGCTCACCGGGTCGCCGATGAAGGAGGTGCTGACGCACCACGCGGCGCAGTTCGAGACCTCCGCGGTGCTGGGCGAGCTCGGGTTGCGGCGGCGCGAGTTCCTGCTGGTCAGCGCCCACCGGGAGGAAAACGTGGACGACCCGGCGCGGCTGACCGCGCTGCTGGACTGCCTGGAGGCGGCGCAACGCGCATACGACGTGCCGATGCTCGTCTCGACGCACCCGCGGACGCGCAAGCGGCTCGACGCGCTCGCCGAGTCCACCGGGCGTTCGCTGCCCGAGGAGATCGTCTTCCACAAGCCGCTGGGGTTCATCGACTACGTACGGCTGCAGACCGAGGCCCTGGCCGTGCTGTCGGACTCGGGGACGATCAGCGAGGAGTCCTCGATCCTGGGATTTCCCGCGGTCACGCTGCGCGACTCGATCGAGCGGCCAGAGGCCCTGGACACCGGGTGCATCGTGATGACCGGCCTGGACCCGGACAACGTGCTGGAGGGGCTCGCCGCGGTGCTGGCCGCACGGGACTCCCGCGGCGACGTCCACCCCGTCGTGCCCGCCGACTACGCGATCGACAACTGTTCGCAGCGCGCGGTGAACTTCATTCTGTCCACCCACGCCCGCCACGAGCAGTGGTCCGGCCTGCGCCCGCGCGCCTGAGCTCCGCGGCGCTCCCGTGAACGCCAGCGCGCCTTCCCCGCCCTCCGCGTCGGTGCCGCCGGCCCACCGCCCGCCTGGGCTCGGCCTGTTCGTGGCGGCCGAGCGCCTCACCCCGTACGCGATCGTGCTGCTGGGGCTGGCGTTGGCCTGGGCGACGCAGCTCAGTCCCTGGCTGCGCGGGGGCGGGCGGTTCGTCGCTCTCCCCCTTGGCCTGGCCGTCGCGGTCCTCGTCCTCGGCTCGCTGGTCACCTCGCGGTGGTGGCGCTCGCGCACCGTGTGGGCGTGGCTGGCCTTCTGGATCGTGTGGGCCGCCACGCTGCCGTGGACGCTGCGACCCGCGCCGATGCCGGCGCCGGACCCGGTGGGCGCAGCCCACGAGGCCGAGCAGGTGCGGCTGGGTTTCAAGTACCCGATCGAGGTCCCTGCGCTGAGCGGCCGCGAGGAGGTGACTCAACTCGCGCTGGCCGCCCTGGTGACCGGCGCGATGCTCCTGCTGGCGGGTGGGTCCCGCCGCGGGGTGCTGGCGTTCCGGGCCTGCTGGCTCGCCGTGGTGTGGACGACCGCCCCGGTCGCCGTGCGCGAGATCGTCGCCGACCAGCACATCATCACGACCCGATGGGGGGTGTGGTCGTTCGCAGCCAACATCCCGGCGGGGCCGTTCCAGAACCCGAACAACTACGCCTGCGTCCTCGCCTGCGCGGTCGGGGTGCTCCTGGTGTGGGCGCTGGACCGGCCGCCCCGGCAGCTGGCCGTCTTCCTTCTGGTCTCCGCCGGGGTCGCGGCCCTCCTCGCCTACAGCACGGGCGGTCGTGCGGCCTTCGTGGCTATCGTGCTGCAGGCGCTGGTGGCGCTCGCGGTGTTGGTGCGCCGCCGCCGCAGCGACGCCGCACCCGGCGGATCTGTCGGCGGGCACAGGACCAGCGGATGGTCCGGTCGGCGGATCGGCGCCGCGACGGGTGGCGCCGTCGCACTGCTCATCGTGGCCACCGTGCTCGTGCCGGCCTTGCGCGAGCGCAACCCGCTGATGCGGCTGCTCACGCCGAGCGACGCCGAGGCCGCTTCGTACGATTCCCTGCGCGTCGCGCTCTCCCGGACCGGCCTGCGCTACTGGTGGGAACACCCGTGGCTCGGCACCGGGGCCGGCACCTTCGAGACCCGCTTGGCCACTGAGCTGCCCCGGGACGTCAGCAACCAGGCGATCAACGTGCACAACGCGTTCGTGGAGATCCTGAGCCAGTACGGGATCGTGGTGTTCGCTCCGTTCGCCGTCCTGCTGGGCGTCCTGGCCTGGCGCGCTGTGCGGCGGCCGGACGATGCAGAACCCACCCGCCTGGCCGTGCTGACGGCGAGTACGCCCGGCGCCAGCAGCTCCCCTTCCGGAGCGGGGCTGACGGCGAGTACGCCCGGCGGCAGCCGCGACGCGCCTTCCGGAGCGGGGCTGACGGCAAGCACACCGCATCGCGGAGACGCCACTTCCGGAGCCGTGGCCAGGCAGGCAGTGCAGGGACGACCCACCATCTACCGGCTTGAACTCGCGTTCCTGCTGTTGCTGATCGCGGTGACCGCGCTCGACGTCAGCTCGGCGCTGGCGCTGCCCATGTGGTTCGTCATGATCGCGCACGCCACCCAGGTCGGCCGGGTCCTCGAGGACCGCTGAGCGCGCGTACCCGTACGCTTCCTTCCCGCCCGTGGGCGGCAAACGTACGCAACACCCCAGGCACCCGGCGCCATCTCCCGCCCATGGGCGGCAAACGCACGCAACACCCCAGGCACCCGGCGCCACCTCCCGCCCATGGGCGGCAAACGCACGCCCCACCCCAGGCACCCGGCGCCACCTCCCGCCCATGGGCGGCAAACGTACGCCCCACCCCAGGCA
>CAKUSI010000380.1 GCA_934678955.1 uncultured Austwickia sp.
GACTACTTCTCCCCCTCGGCGGTGAATCCTGCACGCTACCTGTTCGGCAAGTACACCGAGCCGACCACGCCCCGCCTGCCGACCGAGGCCCTGGCGGCGGGCCTCGCCTCGCAGGGGTGGCTGGACCTGACCAACGCGCGCGCGCCCCTGTCGGTGGGCGGCCTGCAGCTGGAACTGGTCGGCGTGGACGATCCGCACCTGGACTACGACCGGTACGAGGACGTCGCCGGCCCGGCCGACCCGGACGCCGACCTCACGGTGGGCGTGCTGCACGCGCCATACCAGCGGGTGCTCAACGCGATGACCAGCGACGGGGCCGGGATGATCATCGCCGGCCACACGCACGGCGGCCAGCTGGCGGTGCCGTTCTACGGGGCTCTGGTGACGAACTGCGACCTCGACACCTCGCGCGCCAAGGGCGTCTCCCGCTGGTGGCCGGGCGCCGGGTCGACGCCGTCCTCGCAAGCCCCGGACGGGGCGGCGTGGATGCACGTGTCGGCCGGGCTGGGCACCTCTCCGTGGGCCCCGATGCGATTCGCCTGTCGCCCCGAGGCCACGCTGCTGACCCTGACCCCGCGCGAGGAGTAGGCGGACCGCGCACGCGCGGGGTGGCGTGGCGGGCGGCCACCAGCTCCGTACGTCGGCGGGCTCCTCGAAGAATTGCGCACGCCTGGGTGGTGTGGCAGGAGATCTCGCCGCGGACGTTACAGACCGTCCGGGGGCACGCTGAGCCGCCGGGCATACAGGTCGTAGCGCGGCTCGGGCCGCTGGGCGCGAACCCGGGCGCCCGCCACCGAGATCCCCTCGGCGTGCACGATGACGTCCATCTCCAGGGAGTCGACGTCGGGTTGGCTCTGCTTCAGCTGGGCCACGCGCGCGATCAACTCCTCCACCGCCGCGACGTCCGCGGGCGGGATCACATCGTCCCCGAACAGCAGTGGGGCCAGGCGCAGCTCGCGCAGCATACCGGTGATGTCGGCGCGGGTCAGCGGGGGAAGGCGGTAGCTGACGTCGCGCATGACCCGGGCGGCCTCCCCACCCATCCGGCAGGAGACCACGGGGCCGAGGAGACGGTCTTCGGTCGCGGACACGGTCAGATTCCGGCCGGGAGCGCCCATCGTCTGCACGACGACCGCCGCGTCCCGCGGGTCGCCGAGCGTCTGGCCCAGTTGGCGCCAGGCGACGGCCATCTCGTTGGCGTCCCGGACCTGCGTCCACACCCGACGGATGGACGGGTCGCCGGCGCGGGCTCCCGTGGCCTTGAGCACGACGTCCCAGCCGAGGTGGGCGGCCGCGTCGACCGCCTCAACCAGGTCGCTCACCCGCTGCGAGGACAGGACGGGGATCCGGTAGAAGCCCAGCAGCTGCGTGACCTCCTCGTCGCTCAGCCGGCGACCCTGCGGGGTCTCCGCGAGGACGCCGTCCAGCAACTCGGCGGCCGCCTGCGTCTCCACCTCGGTGAACAGCGGCGCCAGGGAGGATGCCTCGTCGCGCCACTGCGCGTACTGCCACGCCTTGCTCAGCGCCAGCATCGCCCGCTCGCGGCTGCGGTAGATGGGCACCGCCTCCGACTCCCCGGGAGCGCCCTGCCGGTGCAGGAGGTTCTGGTCGCCCTGGCCGCCGGGGATGACCGCGAGGAGCGGCTTGCGCGGGTGTCCCCCGAGGGCCGCGATCGCCGCGCGAATCTCGCTGATCTGGACCTTGGTCTCGGCGGGGGTCGGGATGAACACGGCGATGACCGCGTCGACGTTGTCGTCCGCCATGGCGGCGGCCAACCGCTGCGCATACGACTCCGCGGAGAGCGTCGCCAAATTCTGCCAGAGGGCCTGCGTGACGAACCCCGCGTGGGTCGCCATGTCGGCGGCGCCGATCGTCACCTCCGGGGAGTCCCCGACGATGGCGAGCCGGTTGCCGGGCGGGAGCGGTTGGTGGGTCAGCAGCGCTGCGACGTCGAGGAGGTGTTCGAGGTATCCGACCTGTATGACGCCGGACTGGCGCAGCATGGCGTCGATGATCCCCGCGCCGGGCTGCGAACTGCCGGTCCCGGGGAACAGCTGGCGGATGTGGGCGCTCTCGCCGGGGGTCATCGCGACGATGGGTTTGGTGGCGCTGATCCGGCGGGCCAACCGAGAGAACTTGTGCACGTTGCCCACCGACTCCAGATAACAGAGGATCACCTGGGTCGCCTCGTCCTGCTCCCAGTATTGGAGCAGGTCGTTGCCCGAGACGTCGGCCTGGTTGCCGGCGGAGACGAAGCTCGAGAGCCCCAGGCCACGATCGAGCAGCATCCGCAGAGCCGTGAGGCTGACCGGCCCGGACTGGCAGAAGAAGCCGATGCGGCCCGGCCGCGGGCGGACGTCGCACAGCGAGGCGTTCAGCCCGGTGTCGGCGGCGTTGATCATGCCGAGGGCGCCCGGCCCGATCAGGCGGATCCCGGCGGCGTGGCACTGCTCGACCAGCTCCCGTTGCCGATGACGGCCCTCGACGTCGGCCTCCGCGAACCCGGTCGAGATCACGAGGGCGGCGTGGACGTCCTTGGCGGCGCAGTCCTCGATCACGGCAGGGATGCGCTCCGCGGGCACGACGATGACGACCAGATCGACCGGGTCGGGGATGTCGCGCACCGAGTTATAGGACGGCATGCCCATCAAGGCGTCGGCGCCGGCGTTGACGACGTGTACGCGGCCGGTGAAGTCGCCGCCGATGAAGTTGGTGAGCAGCAGCCGTCCGATGCTGGCCCGTTTGGCGCTGCCTCCGACGATGGCCACGGACCGGGCCTCGAAGATGCGCCGCATGGAGTTGGCCTCCGCGCGGTGTTCCCGCGCCGACATCACGGCCTGGGACACGTCGGTCGGCTCGACGGGGAAGGCGTAGTGGAGCAGCCCGTCGGCGACGCTCGCCTGCATCTCGTACCCGGCGGCTCGCAGCGAGGCCAGCATCCTCCGGTTGTCCGGCAACACCTGCGCGCTGAGGCGCAGGAGCCCGATCTCACGCGCGATCTGTGCCAAGTGCTCCAGAAGGAGTCCGCCCACGCCGTACCCGTGGAACGCGTCGTCGACGAGGAACGCCAGCTCTGCTTCCGTCGGAGTCGTACGGGTGAACTCCCCGATGGCAATCAGGTTGACGCGGGCGAACACCCCGAGCACCACGCGGCCGGACTGGTCGGCGTGCAGGAATCGCTCGAGGTCGGCAGGCGTAATCCGGCGGTGCGGGGAGAAGAACCGGAAGTACTGGGACTGCGGGGTGAGCCGCTCCCACAGCTCTCGAAGGGCCGATTCGTCGGAGGGACCCAGCGGCCGCAGCCGGGCCGTCTCGCCGTCGGCCAGCAGGATGTCTGCTTCCCAGTGGGCGGGGTGCGCGCCGGGTTCCGGCTTCGGGCTGACCGATGATCCTTGTGACATGTTGACGCGACCTTCGCAGTGCGGACAGTCCCACAGGGCCGGGAGGGTCCCCGCTCGTTCGACAGGCACATTCTCGGTCGGGAGGGCCGTGTCCGCCAACCACTTCGACGTGACGCCCCGCTGCTTCGCCCGCGCCCGTCGTTGCCGTAGCCGGTCCACGTAGCGTTCCTCATGACGTCGAATGGGCTCCGGAAGCGATTCGGAGGAACCGGCGGCGATCGGCTACAGTTGGGCGTCGTCGCCCGGCGTGGACGCCCGTCCGCGAGCGGCTCGACGGCAGCCACGGGGTGTGGCGCAGCTTGGTAGCGCGCTTCGTTCGGGACGAAGAGGCCGCAGGTTCAAATCCTGTCA
>CAKUSI010000381.1 GCA_934678955.1 uncultured Austwickia sp.
CCTAGGGGACAACGACGCGGCTGAGGTGGGGGGCGAGTTGTTCAACGGCGAGTACGCCGCCGAAGCCGATCAGCACGATCCCGGTGAGCGTGGTGACGGCCAGGGCGGGCCGAGGCCGGGCGGTGAGGACGGCGCTAGCGCCGAAGGCGACGGTGGCGTAGATGATCGCGCAGTTGAGCACGTGGAGCGCGCCGAGGGTGAGCAGTTGCGCAGGGACCGGCCAGCCCGTGCCTGTGGTGACGAACTGGGGCAGCAGTGCCAGGAACAGCAGGAACACCTTGGGGTTGAGCAGGCTGACGCCGAGCCCCTTGAGGAACAGCTGCCGGCCAGTGGTGGGCGCCAACATCTCGGCAGTGGCGACCGCGTGGCGGTGCCGCAATGTGGTGACCCCGAGCCAGCAGAGGTAGACGGCGCCGGCCACCGTGAGCACGGTCATCGCCGTCGGCGAGGCGGCCAGGAGGGCTGCCAGCCCCGCGGTGACCATCACGGTTGCGGTCAGGTGCCCGGCCAGCAGGCCGGCGACGGCCCACCCCACGTTCGTGTGCCGGATGCCGGCGGCCATCGCGTAGGCCCAGTCCGCTCCCGGGGTCAGGACGAACAGCATCGACACGGTCCAGAGTGCAGCGATCGTGGCGATGTTCATCGCATCCCCACGATGCCGGCCCGGGCGGTGTGACTCTTCACGTTTCGAAGCCTACGAGGACGTGACTCGAATGTGCTGTGGTATCTGCCGGTGGTCAGCCTATTTAGTGGAAGGATCTTCGACATGGCCGACCTGGACCGCGTGATCCTTTCAATCCTTCAGGAAGATGGCCGCGCGACGGTGACCGACATCGCGTCCCGAGTGGGGCTCAGCCTCTCGGCCTGCCACCGCAGGATTCGGGAACTCGAAGCGAGGGGAGTCATCCGGGGCTACCACGCCGACCTCGACAACGAACTTCTCGGCCTGCCCTTCGAAGCACTCGTATTCGTCACCATGCGGGCCGGTGACTCCGCCTCCGTGGCCGCCTTCGAGGCGGGCGTCCAGGCCGTCCCGAACATCGTCCAGGCCTACCGGCTGTTCGGCGAACCGGACTACCAACTCCTGGTCCGTGCCGCCTCCAAACAGCACTACCAGCAGCTCTACGACGAGTCGCTGTCCCAGCTTCCCGGCGTCCAGCGCCTCACCTCGACACTCGTCATGAAGACCGTAGTCGCCCCACACACCCCCGTCTCGACAGCGGACGTGCACACCAGTCCCCGCAGGTGACCGGACCCGCCGCGACCCTGCGGAACCGACCACACGTTCAGACGGTTCACGTACGGAACGAGGTTCCTCAATGGCGAGAAGTCCGACCTCGAAACTCGACGACCCTAGAGCCACGGTGGCCAGAGTGGTGGTTGGAGGCACAGGCGAGCAGGCGCGCATACTTCATCGGGCAGGCCCGCGGCTTGGTTTCAGATCGAAAGAAGGCGGGGACGTCTGCTCGAACAGGTGCTGCGCGCGTTGCAGCACCGCGTCGGTCCCCGTTTCGAGGGGCACCCAGGGCCGGTCGCCCGCGTGCGACGCCAGGTCGTCCCTGATGTGCGCACGCGCCTCCTTGATGCGTCGGTGGGCTGTGCTCTCGGAGTACCCGAGGTCCTCGGCGATCTCCCGGAGCGGGTGTCCTTGCATGGACTCCAGCAGCGGTCCCCGCAACGACGGGGACAACTGCCCGAGAGCCTGCGTGATGGCAGCGACGGCGTGCCGCTCTTCGACGACCTCGCCCGGGTCGGGCGCGCGACTCGCCGGGTCCCAGCCGTCGAGGCTAATGGGCGCAGACCGGGGGCTGGAGGTGCGCTTTCGGACCACGCCGGCGTCGTCGACACCGCGCCAGCGGACGTGCTTGATCGTCATCCAGGCGTAGCTCGCCCAACCCTCAGGACTGGTGCGCTGGGGGTCGAACCGGTAGGCCGCGCCCATGAGTTCAACGAACATCTGGCCGCGGATGTCCGCGGCGTTGGCTGTTCGTCTGGTCTGGGCGTAGACCATCGGGAGGACCGAGGCGACCATGTCGGTCACGGCCTGCCTCCCCTGGGCGACCAACTGGGGCCAACGCGATGGGTCGACCCTCCGGAGACTGTCGGGCGGGTTTGCCGGGTCTGCTGACCCGGCGGCGACGCCCAGGTCGCGAGCCAGGCATAGCGCCAAGATGGAGGGCCCGTCGAGAATGGTCCCGGGGCTGATCGTCGGTTCCATCGGAGCGATGCGTACTGAGGCTCGGGGTTCCCGCAGATCTGCGGCCTTGGGCTCCACCGGCGCGGGCGCCGGCGGAGCGTCGGGCGGGTCAGACGGGCGGAGCATTCGAGGATTGGTCAGGTACTCCAGTGAGAGTCGGCTGATCCTCGCAGCAGCGGGCTGGGCCGACGGCTCGCCGACGAGGTTTGCGACCAGGACCGCCTGGCCGAGACCCGAGCGCAGCAGTACGTCCAGACGGACCTGGGAAGGCTCGGTGAGATCCGGGCGTCCTGTGAGCTGCCGTACTGCCGTGCCGACCTGGAGCATGACGGCTTGGTCGACGCGGGTGGCGCCGAGGCGTCGGCCGTCGATCTGACTCAGTGTGGTCTGATGGGCTCGGGCGAGCTCGCGGATGTTGCCGAGGAGGGCGTCAGCGTACGGGCTTGGCAGTGCGCCGGCGCTTCTGGCTTCGTCCACCAGGGCGTGGGTGTCGCGGAGGATCGCGAGGTGTCCGAGCGCCACGCTGCGGCGCACGATGGGGGCGTTCTGGACGGGCTGCACGGCCGCGAGCGCGTCCTGCCACGCCGCCAGTCCGACGCCGACGGCCGATCGGCTGGTGGGGGCGTGGATCGCGCCGTCAGGTGCGGTCTCGCCGGCCAGCAGCCATGCTTTCGCGCGGTCGTCGGGCGTCCGGACGCGCACCCAGTGCACGAGTTCGTAGGCGACGTGGTTGAGCGTCGCGGCGTCGCGCTGCCGGTCGAAGTCGGGGCGCGTCGCCGCCATGTCCTGGCCGAGATCGGCGAGCGCCGCGTTCACAGCGCCCAGCGACGGCGCCAGGATCGGTTTTACGTCAGCAGTTCGCGCTGCGCCGGTCGTTGCGGTGGCCAGCAGCGCGAGGGGGTCGGCTGTGGAGATCGGGCCGAGCGCTCGACGGATCGTCAGCAGGCTGGAGACGGTCCGGGTCCAGTCGGCCATCAGATCTAGGGTGAGCGGCGGCTCGACGTCCCACTCGAGGCGGGCGAGTTCCCGCCGAACGGCCTGCCACATGGGCCGTTACCCTCGCCGTCCGACAGTGCTGTCCAACTCCCTGCGGACGTCGGCCAACAGCACCCGCAGCCGGGCCAAGTCGGGCAGATCTGCGGCGAGGGCCAGGTCCCAGGCATGGACCTCGCGCAACGCGTTCTCGACGCACTCGAGCGCTGTCAGTCGTGTCAGTTCCGGGACGTTCACGGGCCGGCTCGACGGGTGAGTGGCCGCCATCAACAGCGCGATCCCCATTGCCTCGTGGATCATCGCGGCCAGGTCGTCCCAGCGGTCAGCGGTCAGCATCGTCGCTTGCCCCAGCAGTAGGTCGACCTTGGCGATCGACTCGGCGGGCATCGGCACTCCGGTCATGATCGTGATCCCTTCCTTCCAGTTGTCCTGGGATCGTGGGCGCGCCCATGAGTCCCTTCGCCCGTACAAGTCACCAGGCGTGCGGGCGAGCGCCACTGTCCACAGGGCTCAGGGCCACGCCGCCGCGCAGAGGTGCAGGATCGGCGTCCGACGTGGGTC
>CAKUSI010000382.1 GCA_934678955.1 uncultured Austwickia sp.
CTCGATAGTCGATCTCGTATAGGCCGACATGTCCGACAGCGCGATCGGTCTCGGCCTCCGCGATTACCCAGAGCACCTCGCTCCGGTGGGTGCGGTGGTGCTCGACCCAGCCCTCCAGGTCGCGTCGCGAATAGCCGCTGGTGAACCCACCGAGAAGCGCGCCCACTTCAGGGTCGTTCTTCTGCCGGTAGAGCGCTTCGACGTCCGTCGGCTCCGGCTTGCGCAGCAGAAATCCGTCGAGGATCGGATGCATGCCTACGCCTCCACCCGTGAGAGTCCGAGGTCGTCAACATCGTCCACGCTCTGGCCAGGGATCACTCCCTCCGACCGAAAGACACGCGCCAGGGTCATGGCCAGAATCTTCGCGTCCAGCCAGAGGCTCCAGTGATCGACATACCAGACGTCGTGCGCCAGGCGCTCGCTGAACTTGATCGTCTGGCGCCCGTTCACCTGTGCCCAGCCGGTGATGCCGGGGCGCACGTCATGGCGCCGAGCCTGCTCCGGTGTGTACCTGTCCAAGTACTCGAGCAGCAGCGGCCGAGGCCCGACGAGGCTCATGTCACCCACCAGCACGTTCCAGAGCTCCGGGAGCTCGTCGATGCTGCTGCGTCGCAGGAAGCGGCCGAGTCCGGTGAGCCGAGCCTCATCCGTCCGGAAGTAGACGTCCTCGCCCGGTCGGGGCGCGCGCATGGTGCGGAACTTGAGCATCGTGAAGGGTCGGCCGCCGTAGCCGGGCCGGACGTGCTTGAAGAGCACTGGCCGACCCATCGACGTAGCGATCGCGAGTGCCGCTCCTCCCAGCACCGGGGAGAGCACGAGCAGCCCCGCACCGGCGCCCACCACGTCGGTCACCCGCTTCGCAGCCCATCCGATACTTCGTCGACGCACTCTTGCTCGCTAGTGTGATCGGTCGCCACGGACGTTCACCGACGAACGCTTCGTAACCGGCCTGCAACGGAGGAAGGTGCCATTTGACGCGGCCAATGCCCAGGTGCAAGGTCGGCTCCCTCCATTCGCGGTGAGGATCACGAGACGTGGCTGCTGAACGAATCGCTACCGTGGGGCTCGGGTACGTGGGGCTGCCGGTGGCCCTCGCCTTCGCCCGCAAGTTCGCCGACGTGGTCGGCTTCGATATCTCCGAGCGGCGCATCGCGGAGCTGCGGGCCGGGCACGACCGGACGAACGAGGTGGAGCCGGGGGCGCTGGCGGCGTCCTCGCTGCGCTTCACGCACGATCCGGCCGAGGTGGGGCAGCCGACGTTCGTGGTGGTGACGGTGCCGACGCCGATCGACGGGAACCGGCAGCCGGACCTGACCCCCCTGCGCAGGGCGTCGGAGACGGTGGGGAAGTTCCTCACGAAGGGGGCCGTGGTGGTGTTCGAGTCGACGGTCTACCCCGGGGTGACCGAGGAGCTCTGCGGGCCGATCCTGGAGCGGGTGTCGGGGCTGAGGCAAGGGGTGGACTTCACGCTGGGGTATTCGCCCGAGCGTATCAACCCCGGCGACAAGGAGCACACGCTCGAGCGGACGGTGAAGGTGGTGGCGGGCGAGGACGCGGCGACGCTCGAGCGGGTGGCCCAGGCCTACGCGGCGATCGTGGACGCTGGCGTGCACCGGGCGCCGTCGATCAAGGTGGCGGAGGCGGCCAAGGTCATCGAGAACACGCAGCGGGACCTGAACATCGCGCTGATGAACGAGCTGGCGATCATCTTCGACCGGATGGGGATCCGGACGCTGGATGTGCTGGCCGCCGCCGGGACGAAGTGGAACTTCCTGCCCTTCCGGCCCGGGCTGGTGGGCGGGCACTGCATCGGGGTCGATCCGTACTACCTGACGGCGAAGGCGGAGACGCTGGGGTATCACCCGGAGGTCATCCTGGCGGGGCGGCGGATCAACGATGGGATGGGGGCGTTCGCGGCGCAGCGGCTGGTCAAGCTGCTGATCGAGCAGGACAAGGCGATCAAGGGGGCCCGGATCGGGATCCTCGGGCTGACGTTCAAGGAGAACGTGCCGGATCTGCGCAACAGCCGGGTGCCCGACATCGTGGGCGAGCTGCGGCAGTTCGGGATCGAGCCGCTGGTGCACGATCCGATGGCCGATCCGGAGGAGGCGCTCGAGGAGTATGGGCTCAGGCTCTCGAGCTTCGATGAGCTCACGGGGCTCGATGGGCTGGTGGTGGCGGTGGCCCACCGCGAGTACCTCGCGATGCCCCGGGAGCAGCTCTTCGGGACGCTCGGGCCGCGGGGGGCGATCGCGGACGTGAAGTCGATGCTGCACCCGTCCGAGGTTCCCTCGTCCATCGCCTACTGGAGCCTCTGAGCGATGGCGAAGGTCCTCATCACCGGGGCGGCGGGGTTCATCGGATCGCACCTGGCGCAGCAGCTCTTGAGCCGCGGCGACACGGTGGTCGGGCTCGACAACCTCAACGACTACTACTCGGTCGAGCTGAAGAAGGCGCGGCTCGCGCGGCTCGAGGGGCAGCCGGGGTTCACGTTCGCTCACCTCGATCTGGCGGATCGCGCGGGGATGGAGGCGCTCTTCGCGGCGCATCGCTTCGATCGGGTGGTGAACCTCGCGGCGCAGGCGGGGGTCCGCTACTCGCTGACCAACCCGCACGCGTACGTCGAGAGCAACCTCGTCGGGTTCACGAACATCCTCGAGGGGTGCCGCCACCACGAGGTGCGCCACCTGGTCTACGCGTCGTCGAGCTCGGTCTACGGGGCCAACACGTCGATGCCCTTCGGTGTGCACGACAACGTGGACCACCCGCTCAGCCTCTACGCGGCCAGCAAGAAGGCCAACGAGCTGATGGCCCACACGTACAGCCACTTGTACGGGCTACCGACGACGGGGCTCCGCTTCTTCACGGTCTACGGGCCGTGGGGCCGGCCGGACATGGCGCTCTTCCTGTTCACGAAGGCGATCCTCGAGGGCAAGCCCATCGACGTCTTCAACCACGGGCGGATGCGGCGCGACTTCACGTACGTCGACGACATCGTCGAGGGCGTGGTCCGGGTGATGGACCGGGTGGCCGAGCCGAATCGCGAGTGGTCCGGCGACGCGCCCGACCCGGGCACGAGCCGCGCGCCGTATCGGCTGTACAACATCGGCAACAACCAGCCGGTGGAGCTGATGCACATGATCGCGACGCTCGAGGAGTGCCTCGGGATCACGGCCGAGAAGAACATGCTGCCGATGCAGCCGGGCGATGTGCCTCGGACGTACGCGGATGTCGACGATCTGGTGCGCGACGTGGGCTTCAAGCCGGCGACGCCGATCGAGGTCGGGGTCCGGCGCTTCGTGGACTGGTATCGGAGCTACTACGAGGTGTGACTGTGGGGCGCATCTACCTCTCGGCTCCGCACATGGGCGGCGATGAGCTCGGGCTCGTGCAGGAGGCCTTCGAGACGAACTGGCTCTCGTCGGTCGGGCCGCACATCACGGCGTTCGAGGAGGAGCTCGGGCGGGTGGTCGGCGGGCACGTCTGCGCGCTCGCTTCGGGGACGGCCGCGATCCACCTGGGCCTCCGGCTGCTCGGGGTCGAGGCCGGCGACGAGGTGCTCTGCCCTACCCTGACCTTCGTCGCGACCGCGAACCCCATCGTCTATCAGGGCGCGCGGCCGGTCTTCCTCGACAGCGAGCGCGCGTCCTGGAACCTCGATCCGAACGTGCTCGAGCAGGCGCTGAAGGCGAAGGCCGCCGTGGGCAA
>CAKUSI010000383.1 GCA_934678955.1 uncultured Austwickia sp.
GCTCGAGGACGCCGGCGCCACGGTCCAGGTCTTCGACATGGTTCTCGACGCGCCGCGCCCAGGCGACGCCGAGCTCGCCGCACTCTGGGCGCGCACCCCCGTCGTCGCCGGCCAGGTCTTCTCGCTGAGCGCGCAGAGCACGCCGCGCGTCGGCGTGCCGGCCGATCCGCTGAGCGCTGCGGGCTGCCCGGCGTTTGCGCCGCTCAGCCACGGTTACGTCGCCAACAGCGCCACGCTCGAACCCGCACGGCTGACGATCGGTCACCTCACGCCGGAGGTCGGTGACGACGGCGTCGTGCGCCAGGTTCCCGCGCTGATCTGCCACGAGGGGCGCGCCTACCCGAGCCTGGCCCTGGCCGCGCTCTGGCGCGCCGCGCAGGCCGGCTCGGCTGCGTCGCCGCTGGCCGCGGCACCCGACTGGAGCTGGCTCGCGCCCCGGACGATGGAGCCGGGCGCGGCGCCCGCCAGCCTGCCTGGCCTCACGCCGCCCCACCAACTCTGGAGCCCGAGCCTGCCGGGAGTCGAGGTGCCGCTCGACGACAAGGGCATGATGCGCGTGCCCTACCGCGTCGACCGCCGCGCCTGGGACCCCGCCGGCACCGACGCCACTGTCGTCCTGGCCCGCATCCTCGACCGCGAGGCCGCCGAGACCTCGGCCACCGCCGCCGTCCGGCAGGCGCAGGACCAGGCCGTCTCCTTGGCGACACTGGTGCCGCGCTACCTACACGCCCTGCACGTCCTGACGACGCCGTACTACACGTCCGTCGTCCGCACCTGTCTGACGCCGGCGGACGCCGCCGAGGCCGAACGCGACGACGCCTGGCCGAACCTGCCCACCGAACTGCGCCGGGCCCACCACGCCGGCTGGCAACCCGAACGAGCCCTCGCCCAAGCCGTTCGCGAAGCCCTTACCGACCCCCAGGACCACCTCTACGACGACGACCACGGTGCGTTGGGACGGTCGACGACTCGCCGGATCGCGGACCGGCTCCGCGAGCTCGCGAAGTCCCTCGACCCACCCGCGCCCCTGCACCAACCCACGCCGGACGACGTGAACCGGTATGAGGCGCTGCTCGCCGAGCGTGGCATCACGCTGGCTGGCACCGACCCCTTGGCGGCGCTGGAGCGGCCCGCGTTGCTCGACATCCCGACGTTCGACCCGGACTACGGCGACGACCCCAGACAGCCGTCGAAGGCTGGCCGGGCGGGGGCCACGCCCCGGCGGTTGGCGGAACTCACCCCTCGCAGCTACGTGCAGACCGTCGCCCGGGCCCTCGGCGCACGAACAGCCTCGCGGATCGTCCGGCGACCGGATTGGCCGGCCCTCCAGGCGGCGCTGCGTCGCGCCGAGACCGCCGGCCACGACGTCGAGCGCATGGTTTCCCGACCCTCGATCCGGCACGGCGTGGACCGCGCAGCCTCCCCGTGCCTGTTCCTCGACCGCCGGATCACCGAGCACCTCGCCGACTACCCCGACCCGATCCTGTCGGGCGTCGACGCCACCACCGGCACCGGACGCGCCTACGCCTGGACGCACCTCGCCTGGGCCATGAAGGCCGCCGAGGACCACGGCACCGACCCCTCGACGTTCCTCCCGGCCGCACCACCGGTCCTTCGGCCGTGGTCGACGCCTGGCTCCACGCCCAGGACGCCGCCCGCCGGACGCGTTCAGGCCCTCTCGACGCCGTCCTGCCGCGGACGCCCGCACCGGTTCCCGGGACCGTGACCGGCGATGCCGCCACCTACCTGACCGCCGTCCAGCACCTCATCGCCATTCGCGTCGCCCACCTGCGCGCCGACCTCGCCCAGGCCCTTGAGGACCAGACCCTCCCGCCCTGGACCGAAGCGATCGGGAGCGCGCCGCGAGTGGCCCCAGACAAGGAGAGCTGGCTCGACCAGGCTGCCGTCGTCGCAGCCTTCCGTGACCAGTGCCCGCCCGCCCTCGACGACCCGACCCGGCCGCTCGGCCCGTACCCGGAACCCGCTCCGCACACCGATCCGGCCCACCGCCTCGCCCACGCCCACGCCGCCCTGGCGCTCGCCCGCGGCTACGACCTCGCCTACCGCACCGGGCAGAGCCAGGGGGAAGTAGTCGGCGACAAGGCATTCACATCGCGCCAGGTCGACACGCTTCGCCTGGTCGCCGCCGACGCCTACCGGGCACTCCCGCAGCAGCAGAAGATCGCCGTCGTGGCGACGCTCTTCGCCTGGCTGGGAACTCTGCCAGCCGCCGGCGATTCGGCCGACAACAGCAGGGTGGAGGCCCCCTACCTTCGCGGACCGGAGGTCGTCGGTCGCGGGCATCGTGAGCCTGAGGAGTTGTCCGGGCTCGAGGAGGCCGTCACCAGCCCGGCCGTCGCCCCGCATCTGCTGCGGGCTCTGCAGGAGCACGGGATCCTGGCCGCTGGAGACGTATCGTCCGGACCCTCGATCCGCACCGAGACCGGCGGCGCCCGCCTACCTCGGGCGTCGGACTCACACGCAGCGAGAACCCGTCCGGCGCCCTCGCGGCGTCACCCCCAGATTTCCTCGCCCAAGGCGCCAACATCTGCAGCGCCACGTCCGGACTACTCGCCCACGGAGGGCGCCCAGCCACACCCCGGACTCGAGCAGCCGCGACCGCGTTGGTGAAGAGCACCTCGCACCGTGGCCTACGAGGAGATGCGCCGACGCCGCCAACTATCGTGCTGGGGACGAACGGTCGCCGGGACGATGGCTGACAGCGGTTCCGCCTCGCCGCTGATCACCGGTTGACCACGAGAATCCCAACCCTTGCTGCCGCCACCGCGCGGAAGACGCTGTCGGGAAGGGGAGACGAGGTGGTCCGCGACGGCCGAAACCGCATTGTCGAGGCGGTCAGCCGCCCATCGTTCCGTCCGTGCGGTCCCGACCCGTAGACGCGCGGACTACGGGTCTCCGAAGTTGATCGGGTTGGTGCCTTCGCGCCTACGGATTGGTGACCGTGTGTGAGTTGCGTCCGGGTGGCGTGTCGTGACGCACAGGGACCGTAACCGCTGGTGATCATGGCGGTTCCTACGCCATCCAGGACACCAGGACTACGGGCTTGACTCACGATACGGCCGGCGCCACCGCGGGCGCTGGGGACGCGACGGTTCTCTTGGAGCCGCTGGCCGGGCGACCGGGGTGTCCTGGCCCACCGTGATGGACGCGGTCCGCTCGGTCGCCGAGCAGACCCTTGATGACGAGTCCGGCCCAGTCTAAGAGGTTGGGGCGGTGAAGACCCCCGACGGCAGGTGGGCCAACGCCGGTGCGGCGGCATCGGAGATGACCTGCTCGACGGCGGCGTGGTCGCGGTGGTGTCCTTCGGCCTGCAGCATCTCGAACGGCGTGGGGACGAACACGGCGTGGTGGCGCCAAGTGGTGAACAGTTCGTCCTGCACGGCACCGAAGCTGTCGGGGTTCTTGCGCTTGCCCCGCACCGACGTCCGCATTCACCCCTGCTCACACCAACCGCACCGGTGCTTGCAGGCTCAGGCCGGGCGCGACGGACCTTGTCGGTGTTGGCGTCCAGGTGTTGAGGCATGAAAGCGAACGTCGCGTTGTCCGTGACTTGAACACCCAGCTGGCGCGTCGTCAGAACCTTTCAGGCTCTCTCGGACGCGCCGCGAGCAATCAGCAGGGAGGTGGTCGCGAGACCGACGACGTGGCCTGCAGCCCGGCCAGGGGGCTCGGTCCTTC
>CAKUSI010000384.1 GCA_934678955.1 uncultured Austwickia sp.
GCGGGAAACGTACGGGTTCGCCCTGGCTGTGGCGTACCGATCCCGCCCACGGGCGGGAGAGGCGCGGGTTTGCCCAGCCGAACGCGGGCATCTGCCGCCCACGGGCGACAAACGACCACGCCGAACTGCACTTTCCCGTACCGATCCCGCCCATGGGCACAAAAGGCACGCAAACGCCCAGGCCGCCCACGCGCCACACACCGCCCACGGGCGGGAAACGTACGGGTTCGCCCTGGCTGTGGCGTACCGATCCCGCCCACGGGCGAGGAAAAGTCGGGGCACGCGACAGCGCAGCGTACGGTGCCCGCCCGTGGGCAGGAACCGTACGCCGCGCCAGATGCCGCCGAGCCGGCCTGCGCACCTCAGAGCCTGTGCACCTCAGAGCGTGCGTACCTCAGAGCACGAGGCTCAGAGCGCGATCAGGCCGCCGTCCTTGCGGCGGATCGCCACGGTCGCCGAGCGGGGCCGACCGGCCGGGTCGAAGTCGGGCCAGTTGCTCACCGCCCGCGGGTTCTCCGGGGTGGGCGTGCCCCACGCCTTCGTGTCCTCACCCGGGTGCTGCACGTTCACGAAGACCGTGCGGTGGTCCGGCGCGAAGAAGATGCCCGTGATCTCGCACCCGCGCGGGCCGGTGGCGAACCGACGGATCTCGCGGGAGACCGGGTCGGCCACGAGCACCGCGTTGTTCTTGATGTTGTCGTAGCCCTTCTCCGCCAAGTTCTGGCTGGAGTTCGAGATGTCGGTCTGGATCCACAGGCGGCCCCACTTGTCGAAGCCGAGCCCGTCGGGGGAGCCGAAGATGTCGCCCTGGATGTCGACCTTCTCGTCGTACGCCGGGTCGCCCGCGAGCACGAAGATGTCCCACGTGAAGCTCGTCGCCGCCTTGTCGCCGCGCTTCTCGGTCCAGCGGATGATGTGCCCGTACGGGTTCGGGTTGCGCGGGTTCATGGCGTTCGGGCCGGCGCTCCCGTTGGTGAGCGTGCAGTAGAGCTCGCCCGTCTTGGGGTGCTCCCGGATCCACTCGGGGCGGTCCATCTTGGTGGCGCCGAGGGCGTCGGCTGCGGTCCGCGTCCGGATCAGGACGTCGGCCTGGTCCTTCCAGCCGTTCTCCTTCGTGAGCGGGCCCTGCCCGAACACCAGCGGCAGCCACTCGCCGGTGCCGTCCTCGTGGAAGCGGGCCACGTAGAGCACACCCTCGTCCAGGGGGCTACGGCCGCGGCGTCGGGCACTGCGCCACCGGTCGGCCGAGACGAACTTGTAGATGTACTCCTTGTCCTGGTCGTCGCCGCTGTAGACGACGGCCTGGCCGCGGCGGGACTCGGTCACGCACGCGTTCTCATGCTTGTAGCGCCCCATGGTCGTGCGCTTGACCGGCGTGCCCTTCGGGTCGAACGGGTCGATCTCGACGACCCAGCCCCAGCGGTTCTGCTCCAGCGGGTCCTTGGCCAGGTCGAAGCGCGAGTCCCCCTGGTACCAGCCGAAGCCCTCGTCCTCGTTCTTGATGCCGTAGCGCTTCTCCTCCACCGTCAGGGCGCGCGAGGCGTCGCTGGAGGCGAAGTACTGGTGCCAGTTCTCCTCGCAGGTCAGGTATGTGCCCCACGGGGTCGCGCCGCTGCTGCAGTTGTTGAGCGTCCCGCGCGGCGCCGTCTTGGCCCGCAGCTGCGGGTGCCGAGCGCTCACCGGGCCAGAGAAGGTGACCGGCGTGTTGACGTGGACCCGGCGGTTGAACTTCGAGTCGACGTGGGTCCAGCTGCCGTCGTCCTTCTGGGCGAGCGCGATGACGGACACGCCGTGCGCGGCTTGCGCCTTGCGGACCTTCTCGGCGGTCACCGTCTCGATGCCGTCGGGGGTCATGAGGACCGGGTCGCAGTACTCGTGTTCCAGCGCCAGAAGGCCGTGCCGCGCCGACTCGGAGGACATCAGAGCGTACGAGCTGTCGGTGGGGTAGAACGCCATCCCGTCGTGGTGCGCCCCGATCTGGACCTCCTGGTCCTCGGCGCTGTTGGAGGCGTCCTTGCGCCAGGCCGGCCCGGTGGAGAGGAGCGGCGTGCCCCAGGGGATGAGCACCTGGGTGACGTATCCCTCCGGAACCACGAAAGTGTCCGCGTCGCTGGTCGGCACGGGCTTGAAGCGCAGCGGGACGCTCCGGCCCCGTCCGCGGTGGGTCGGGAGCGTCTCGGCGAGACCTGCCGCCTGGGCCGGTGCGGCACCGAGGAAGGCGACCGCAGCGGCCGCGCCGAGGCTGCCGCCCAGGACGGCGCGCCGGCTCAGCTGAGCCTGGGCGATCTGGCGGAACTCGAGGTTGGCGCTGGGGTTAGTAGCGATGTCGTCGGTGTCGATGGGGGGCACGGCGACTCCCTGGGGTGGGTTCGAAGGATTCGTACGGGGGCGAGCGCCAAGGGGATCCAGCGACAGGACCCAGCCCGGGCGCGGGGAAATCAGGGCACGCTGAAAGGACGCTAAGAATGCCGTGTGACACCGGGGCGGAAACGTAGGGGCCGAAGAGCGTCGGCCAGGTGAACGCCAGGTGTCCGTCGTCAGGGCGCGGGCGTGAGACGTCGCACCGCGACCGGTCACCTCTGGCGGGCCCCTCCTCGCGGGTATCCGCGCTGTGCTGATTCGCGGGCACCCGCACTGTCCTGGTTCGCGGGCACCCGCACTGTCCTGGTTCGGGGGTATCCGCGCTGTGCTGGTTCGCGGGCACCCTTGCGCCTCATGCACCCCGGCGCAGCGGGGCGGGGACCTGCGACGCGCCATGCGCCGGGGCCTGTGGTGGGATGACGCCATGCCCAGTTTGTCCACGACGCCCTCCGGACCGGCCTGGCTGAGGGACGAGGCCGTGATCGCGGCCCGGATCATCGTGATCGGTCTGGCCGCCCTGCTCCTCGTGTGGATGGCGCTGCAGGTCACGATCATCACGGTCGCCGCGTTCATCGCGTTCGCGCAGGCGGCGCTCCTGTGGCCACTCGTCCAGAAGCTGAGCCAGGCCATGCCCCGCGCGCTCGCCGCCCTGCTCGTGGTCGGCCTCTACATCGCCGCGATCCTCATGCTGATCTGGTTCATCCTCGTCCAGATGATCAACGCCTGGCCGGTCCTCTTCAGCGCCGTGCTCGGCAGCATCGACGCGGCGAACAGCTGGTTCCTCGAACGCGGCTGGGCCATCCCGCCGGACGTCATCGATAACATCCAGGAGCAGGCCCAGTCCCGGTTGGGGCAACTATTCTCGGGGCTCAGCGGCGCCGCTCTGAGCACCCTGGGCGCGCTCGGCTCCGGGGCCACGGTCCTGCTCGTCGCCACCTTCGCGACGCTGTTCGCCCTGATCGGTGGCGAGAAGATGGTCCAGGGCCTCGTGACATCGGTTCCCCGCAGCCGCCGGAGCAACGCCCACACCTCGTTGAAGGACGCGGTCACCGCCGCCCGATGGTGGATGCTCGCCTCGAGCGTGACCGGGATGGTGGACGGCGTCTTCATCGGGGTCGGTCTGCACCTACTCGGCGTACCGCTCGCCATCCCCATCGGCCTTGCCACCTTCATCCTCGGGTTCATCCCGATGATCGGCGCCACGGTCGCAGGGGCGATCGCCGTCGCGGTCGCCCTCTTCTTCGGCGGCCTCAACCTGGCCATCGCCGCGCTCGTGCTGGTGCTCGCGGTGCAGCAGATCGAGGGCAACGT
>CAKUSI010000385.1 GCA_934678955.1 uncultured Austwickia sp.
CGTGGCCCCACGGGTGGCGGCGACCTCCGCGCTGAGCGCCCGCAGCGCGGCGGCCTGCCCCGCCACGTCGAACCGCTCCTCGACGCGGGCGCGGGCCGCGACGGCATACCGGACGCGGGCCTCACCGTCCTCTAGGAGGGACGCGAGCGCGGACGCCAGCGCCGGCACGTCGTGCTCGCCGACCAACACCCCGCTTCTGCGGTGCTCGATCGCCTCGGGGATGCCCGCCACGGGCGTGGCGACGACGGGTGTGCCGAGCGCCATCGATTCCAGGATCACCGTCGGCAGCCCGTCCCGGTCGCCGTCGGAGGCGACCACGCAGGGCGCGGCGAAGACCGCGCCGGAGGAGATCAGGTCGAGTACGTCGTGCTGGGGCAGGGGCCCGAGGAGGCGGACCACGTCGCCCAGGTGGAGGCGCTCGATGAGCTCCTCCAGTTGCGGCCGGACCGGCCCGTCGCCCGCGAGGTCGAGCGTGACCTCCTCGCCGCGGTCGCGGAGCAGCGCGATCGCCGCCAGCAGGTCGGGCAGGCCCTTCTTCTCGACCAGACGGCCGACGGACACGACCCGGCGCGGCCGGTGCAGCGGGCTGGTCCAGCCGATCCGGTCCAGCTCCAGCCCGTTGTAGATGCGGCGCACGCTGGCCTGGGGGGCCAGGGAGCGGATCCAGTCGGCGGTCATGTCGCTGACCGCGACGACGGTGTCGGCGTCGGTGAGCACGGGCACAAGGCGGGCCGGGTCGTTGTCGTGGTGGAAGATGTCCTTCGCGTGCGCCGTGAGAGTCCACGGGAGGCCGGTCAGGTGGTGGGCGAGGCGAGCTGTCCGCCCCGACACCGACGCGAAGTGGCTGTGCAGGTGGGTCACGCCCTGCTCGACGGCCCACGCCGCGAGCTGCGCGCCCTGCGCGGCGACCGCCGACTCTTCGGTAAGGAGGGCGTCGAGGGCCTGCGGCCTGACCGGCACGCCCGCCGCCCGCAGGGACCGCAGCGCGCCCCAGGTGGCCTCGAGCGTGCGGCCGTGGTGCGGGATCCAGGCGACGGGGGCCTGCACCTGGGCGAGCGCGCCGTGGAAGCGGGGATCCCGCGGGGGTCGCAGGCTCGCGATCGTGATCTCGTCGCCCGCGCCCTCGCGCGCCAGGATCTCCCGCACGATGAACGTCTCGGAGAACCGCGGGTAGGACTTCACCACGTACCCGACCCTCGCCGGGGGCCCGCTCGCCCCAGGGACCGTCGACGACCCCGGCAACGTGGCGGACTGCGTCGCCGCAGCCACCTCACGTGCGACAGGGGGCTCAGGCATCACCGGTGGTTCACGCCGCGACACGGAGACCACCGCCCACCAGCTCGCACGTGCGGGATCGGACCTGGTCCCGGCCGTCGAGGCGCAGATGCGAGCGCTGGATGCGGGTGCCCAACCGGGCCCGGACCCAGTCACCCAGCCGCTCCGACGACAACAACTCCGGCACGAGCACGTCCAGGGCGCCGTGCCGCTGGAGCGCCATCGCGCGCACCAGTTGCTCCTTGCGCGGCGTCACCCGGGGGACGATCAGGGCGGGCACCTGCGTGGCCAGCAGTTCGGTCACCGTGTTGGCACCACCCATCGCGATGACGGCTTCGGCGCCGCTCAGCCAGTCGGCCGCGTGCCGACTGAACCGGTGCACGTGCACATGGGCGCGCTGGCGCGCCGATCCTCGGCTCGCGGAGAACCGGGTTTCGCCCGCCTGCGGCCCGGCCAGGACGACGAGGTCGATGCCCGCCGGGACTTTCATGCGGACGGCGGCCTCGACCAGGTCGGCCCCGTCCTGGCCGCCACCGACGGTGACCAGGACGTAAGGGCGGTCGCCGAGGGGCCGACGTCCCGGCCTGTCGGTGGCGGGCGGGGCCAGGTAGCCGAGGTGTCGCGTGCGCGCCGCCGCCGCGTCGCTCATCCCGCACGCCTCGACCAGGTCGTGAACCTGCTCGTAGCCGTAGACCCAGATCTCGTCGTAGAGCTCGCGCGCCGCGGCCTCGCCGCGCTGCGCGCGCCACTGCGCTGCGGCGACCGCCGGCTCGTCGAGGACGTCTCGCAGGCCGAGGATCAGTCGGGTGCCGGCCTCCTTGAGCCGCGGCAACACCTGCGCGAGCTCGCCGCGGAATCCCCACGGCGTCTTGTCGACCACGAGCTGATCGGGCGCGAAATGCAGCAGCGCGGTGCGCAGCGTGGCCGCACGGAGCGCGACCACGTCGGCCAGGGGTGCGCGCAGCGACCGCGGCCGATAGACCCCGCGGTCGTCCTTGCGGATTCCCGGGACGACGACCATCTCGACGCCCCCGGGCCGGGGGAAGAGGCCCGCCTCGCTCGACCCCGTGAGCAGCAGGACGTCGGAGCCCCCGCCCGTCGGAGGCTCGGGAGCCAGCGCGCCGGCCAGCGCCAGGTTGCGGCGCAGGTGCCCGAGTCCGAGGGTGTCATGGCCGTAGAGGGCCACGCGAGGCCGTGCGAAGGAGGCGGCCTCTGCCGCGGACGGTGGAGTCATGCCGGCAAGACTCCGTGGCGTGCGTGAGCCGAGGATGAGCACCCGATGAGGGATTTCTCATGTGTGCGGCTGCTGGTGGGCAGCAACGGAGTCACGCTCAGGTCGGGTGAGCGAACCGTCATCCGCCCGACGTGGGTGCCGGCAGTGCCGCGCGCTCATGAAAAGACGCCAGGGGCGGGGGTCCGAGCACCCCGCCCCTGACGTGTCCTGCCTGCGCACCGCGGTCCCGCCCCACCCGCGGTACGCAGAGTCTATGGTCAGCCCTGCGCGACCTTCGCGTTGAAGTCCCGGATCATCTGGTCCCAGATGGGGACGTAGCGGTGCAGGTCCTCCCAGAAGTCCTGGTGACGCCGCGACTCGAACAGCTCGAACGGCGTGCCCTGCTGCTCGACCCACGTGTAGTAGCCGAGGTTGAAGATCCGGTTGCGGTCGAACTCGGTCAGCTCGAGCGTGGCGTCGGTCGGGACGGTGGCCAGGAACTGGCCCCAGGTCTCGGCGGCCTGTTCGGCGGTGAACGTGCCGCCGAAGTCGCGCTCCTTGATCTTGGCGCGCTCGGAGCTGTACATCTGGCCGCCGTCAGTCGCGACGGTGAGCAGGACGTCGTCCTTGCCGAGGCCGAGCTTCTTCGCACTCGAGATCGCGGCGAGCACGTTGCAGATCGAGGAGAGTCCGAAGTCGACCAGGGCCTCGAGCTGCTCCGCGGGGACGCCCTTGGCCGCCAGGTATTTCAGGCCCTCGTCCTCGTTGATCATGACTTCGAGCTGGTCCGTGGCGCGGTCGCTGATCGCCACGACGAGGTCGTGCTTCATGATGTTGTGGATGATCGGCAGGTGCTTGTCGCCGATGCCCTGGATGTTGTGCTCGCCGAAGCCGTTCATGAGCAGCGTCGGGCACTCCAGGGCCTCCACGGCCGCGATCTTGGTGCCGTAGGTGTCCTTGAGGTACTCGGCCGCCGCGATCGTTCCGGCGGAGCCGGTCGCGCTGCTCACGAGAGCGAGCCGCGCGGACTCGTGGCCGCTGCTCGCCTTGTAGTCCTCGAAGACGTGCTGGAAGGCCTTGCCGGTGATGTAGTAGTGCGTGAGGTGGTTCACGAACTCCGAGAACTGGTTGAAGATGAAGTTCGAGGG
>CAKUSI010000386.1 GCA_934678955.1 uncultured Austwickia sp.
CAGTTCGGCTGGACGACGCGGAGCAGCCAGCTGTATGAGGACCGGCTGCTGCGCTGGGGAAGCCCGCTGTTCCACTTCGGGATCCTCTTCGTGGTGATCGGGCACGCGATGGGCCTGCTCGTGCCGAAGGCCTGGACCGACGCGATCGGGATCAACCAGGAGGTCTACCACTTCCTGGCGATCTCCGTCGGGCTGGTGGCCGGGGTCTGCACGACCGTCGGGTTGGCGATCCTGATCTACCGCCGTCGGACGACCGGCCCGGTGTTCAGCGCCACGACGCCGATGGACAAGGTCATGTATGTATTCCTCGGCGCGGTGATCCTGCTCGGGCTGCTCAACACGTTCGGTTGGCACGCGCCCGGCATCAACAACCCGGCACCCCTCGCCGACCACTACAACTACCGGGAAGGCGTGTCGATCTGGTACCGCCAATTCCTGACGTTCCACCCCGACGCCGACATCATGGCGGCCGCTCCCCTGGGATTCCAGCTGCACACGCTGGCGGCTTGCGCGCTCTTCGCGCTGTGGCCGTTCACCCGGCTGGTCCACGTCTTCTCGGCGCCGCTCGGCTACCTCACGCGGCCCTACATCGTCTATCGGTCGGTGGACCGGCGCCCTGGCGCCGGGGTCGGCACGCACGCCCCACGCCGCGGCTGGGAGTCTCGGCCCGAACTGACCAAGCGCTGAGCGCCTCTGCGTATCCAGCCGTCTACGCACCCCACTCGTCCCGCCGGCACCGACGCCGGCGGCGTCGCATCGAAGGAGCAGCACCATGACCGACTTGACCCAGGACGAGGCACGCTGGCAGGCGTGGGCGGATGGCGCCGCCCGGGAGCTGGGCGTGGACCCGGGCCTGGTGGACATCGCGGTCATCCACGATCTGACCCGCGTGATCGCGAAGGACCTGGAGCGCCCGTTGGCGCCCGTTGGCTCCTACCTGCTCGGTCTCGCGGTGGGGGCCCAAGGCCCGACCGCCGACCGGAAGGCGCTCTCCAAGGTGATTGAGGCGACCATCGAAAAGCGGTCCGCGAACTAACGCCATCGGTGGGCCGTGGCGCCGAACGCGCTGGTCTCAGAGCCCGATAAAAGGATTGCGGATCGTCACGCCACGGATGGACGCGCCGTCACTGAGGTCTTCGCTGTGGAGCGTTTCGCAACCTGCCACACTGGCCGACTCGATGATCATGGCGTCCCAGATCGACACCTGATGGGTGGATGAGGTCTGGGCGGCCCGCATGACGAGCTCCGCGTCGGCCGCGATGACGTCGAGTTCTGCCAGCGCCGCCAGCGTCTGGGCGGCCGCGTCGGTAGGCATGGGCGGCGAGAACTTCTGCGTCACGACCGAATACCACTCGAGAAGGACCTGCGGGCTGATCACCGCGTCCGGTTGCTCGCGCATCAGCTGTCTCGCCCGAGTCTGCTTCGCGGGCTCGTCGTCGTCGAACGCATAGACGAGCACGTTCGTGTCGATGAAGTCAGCCACGATGCAGCTCGTCACGGACCCACGTCCGGCCACCCTGTCCGGAGCCGTACGAAGAACTCTCGGCGAGCGCGAGCACCTGCGCCATCCTCAAATCCGCGTCACCAGCATCCGCGTAGCGGCGCAGGGCCTCGGCGAGGTAAGCGTTGACCGACTCATCGCGCTGCAGGGCACGCATTCTCGCACGTTTGAGCGTCGCCTCGTCAACGGTGATGGTCAGGTTCGCCACAAGGCAGTGTAACCCGGTTTCAGTGCAACACGGGCATGACTACTGACGCGAGTCAGCGGGGTGCGTCCTCGGTCCGTCCGCCTCACGGCACATGAGCGGGCCGCTTCTGCGCGACTCCGGGTGCAGCAGCAGGCCTTTCGACGTTGGATCGAAGGAGGGCAGCCACTCACCGCGGAAGGACGTGCTGATGCGAGACCGCTCGGCGACCGACGACGAGACGACCACCCGGACGGAGGATGGCGCACCCTACGCCGCGTCGACGCAGGTCGTCCTGGACCGACTCGAGGCCGACCGTGACGGTCTGAGCGCCGAGGAGGCCCGAAGGCGCCTGGACGAGCACGGCCCCAACCGGCTGCCCGAGCCGCCGAAAGAGCACGTGGTCAAGCGGTTCCTGCGCCACTTCCACGACGTCCTGATCTACGTGCTCATCGGGGCTGCGGTGGTCACCGCGTTGCTCGGTCACTGGCTGGACACGGGGGTGATCCTCGCGGTCGTGATCATCAACGCCACGATCGGTTTCGTCCAGGAAGGCAAGGCCGAGGAGGCGTTGAGCGGGATCCGGCAGATGCTGTCGTCGCAGGCCCAGGCCCTGCGGGACGGCTCGTGGTCGACGGTCGAGGCCGACGCGCTCGTGCCGGGTGACATCGTCCGGTTCGGCTCGGGCGACCGGGTCCCCGCCGACCTGCGGCTCCTGGAGACCTCCGGGCTGCGCGTCGAGGAGGCGGCGCTCACCGGCGAGTCCGAACCGGCCTCGAAGAGCCCGGAGGAGATCGAACCCGACGCGGATCTCGGCGATCGGACGTCCATGGCCTTCTCCGGCACGATCGTGCGCGCCGGGACCGGCATCGGCGTCGTCACCTCGACGGGCGGGCAGACCGAGATCGGACGCATCAGCGCGATGATCGCGGACGTCCAACAGATCGGGACTCCGTTGACCCGGCAGATGACCCGCTTCGGGCAGATCCTGTCCGGGATCGTCGTCGTTATCGCGCTGCTCCTGCTCGCCGTGGGGCGCTTCGTCCACGGCGGCGACGCCGCCAACCTCTTCCTCGCGGCCATCGGCTTCGCCGTGGCGGCGATCCCGGAGGGGCTGCCGGCCATCCTGACCATCACCCTGGCCCGCGGCGTGCAGATCATGGCCCGCCGCAACGCGATCACCCGCCGCCTCAACGCGGTCGAGACCCTCGGTTCGGTCACCGTGATCTGTTCGGACAAGACCGGGACCCTCACGAAGAACGAGATGACCGTCCGGCACCTCGTCACGGTGGATGGCACGTACGACGTCTCGGGCACCGGGTATGGGCCCGAGGGTGAGATCTCCCGCGACGGGGAGACCGTCGACCCGGCGGAGCATGAGGACGTCGCCTCGATCGCGCGGGTGGCCGCCCTCGCGAACGACGCGTCCGTCGCCGAGCGGGACGGCCGCTGGGTGCTGACCGGGGAGCCCACCGAGGGGGCGCTACGCACCCTGGCGCTCAAGGCCGGCCAGGACGCAGACGACGCGCGGCGGGTCTCCGACGTGCCGTTCAGCTCGGAGCACCGGTTCATGGCGACGCTCGACGAGGTCGGCGACGGCGAGGTGCTCATCCACCTCAAGGGGGCGCCGGACCGACTCCTGGAGCGCTGCGGCCGGCAGGGCCGCGGCCCGGGGGACTCCCAGGACCTCGACACGTCCTATTGGGAGGAGCGGATCGACGCCCTGAGCGGGCAGGGCCTGCGCGTGCTGGCGGCGGCCGTCCGTGACGGAGGCGACGCCGACGAGGTGAGCCTCGCCGACATCGAGGACGGCGGCTTCGTCTTCCTGGGGCTCTTCGGGATCATCGACCCGCCCCGCCCCGAGGCGATCGAGGCGGTCGGACTGTGCCGGGACGCAGGGATCCGCGTGAAGATGATCACCGGCGACCACGCCGGCACCGCGGTCGCGAT
>CAKUSI010000387.1 GCA_934678955.1 uncultured Austwickia sp.
CACCATCGAGGTCTCCGACGCCGGCAAGCAGTGGCTCGCCGAAACCGGGTTCGATCCGGTCTATGGTGCCCGGCCGTTGCGTCGTTTGGTGCAGAACACCATCGAGGATGCGCTGGCCCGACGCGTTCTGGCCGGGGAGCTGCTCGAAGGAGACACGGTCCGCTTCGACCGTGCGCCCGAGGGTGACGGTCTGGTCGTGGTCGGGGATGAGTCCGGTGCGCCCGACTCCCTCGCCGATCAGGTCCACGAAGCCTGATTGAAGTACACCGGGTCGTCGCCCTTTTGAGGTGGCGGCCCGGTGTGCTGTGCGCGGGCTCGTCAGGCAGGCCGCAGGGTCGAAGCCAAGCTGCGGCGACCGGGCGAGCTGTAGGCGAAGTGGACGGTGTCGCCGGAGGGAGTCAGCGTGACGGTGCCGGTGCGGACACACCGATCGGTGCCGACGGTGATGGTTTCGGTCAGCGTGATGGTGGTGGCGTCCCGGCTGGTTTCGATCCACTCGCCCGAACAGGCGAAGTGCGGGTACGCCACCGTGGCACCCAGCAGGCTGCCGATCTCGGTGAAGCTCACCTCCATGTCGTAGGAGGCACGATCGCCTGTCACAGGTCCGCTCCACCGGCCCGTCGGCGCGACCAGGCCGCTCGTCGTCGGCGGAGCCGTCGTGGCCGGAGGCTCCGACGGAGTGGGAGTAGTGCCCGGGTCGGGCGGCTGTGTCGCGGGCTTGGTGGTGGCGACAGCGGCGTCAGTCGTGGTGATCGTTGACGGCTGAGCAGTCGGGTTCTGATCCCTCCCGGCGAGCCACATGCCCACGCCGCCGAAGGCCAGCCCCAACACCAGTGCTCCAGCCACGAACAGACCCACCGGAGTGCGCTTACGTCCGGTTTCGTCGCCGGGGCGGACGCTCGCATGTGTCCCCGGTCCGGGAGCCAGGTCGTGGCGTACCCGAATCGACGGATCCAACCCGACCAGCCGTGGCCCGTCCAGCGCGGGATCGGTGAACAGCAACAGTTCCACCGGGGCGCCGGGGGCGGCTCGCCGGGCGTCGTCAATGGCGTACACGATCGTCACGGCGTCCTGCGCGGGGTCCCCCGGTTGTGGAGTGGGCCGGGGCCACCCTTGCGAGGTCGAGAGCGGGCCGGCCGGCACGTGCAGCCGCGGGGGCGTACCCAAGGCCACGACCATGACTGACGGCATTCCGGAGAATTCCCTGACGCGCTGCACCGTGCATCGCCCCGCGCCTGCGCGATCCGCCACCACTACCGCAATGCCAGCGTTCATGGCGCGAGCCTAGAGCAGATCTGTCGCCTCAGCAGCCCAGCTCAGAGGCGACTCGTGAAGGGGCTGGGCTCGACGTCGGTGGTCAGCAGGAAGAGGCGCACGACCCGGCCGGAGTCACGTTCGTACGCCCGGTAGCCCGGCCACTGGGCCTCGATCCTTGCCCAGGCGCGGTCGCGGTCGGACTCGGGGATGCGCTCGGCATGAACCCGAGTGCGACGCCCGCGCACGACGACCTCGGCGTACGGATTCGCGGTCAGATTGGCCGTCCACGACGGATGCCCGCCGCGGGCGAAGTTGGTGCCGGCGATGATGGCGCGGCCGGTGCCGTCGGGGGTGTACATGAGTTCGACGGCCCGGGGGAGTCCCGATTTCGCACCCGTGGTGTGCAGCACCAGCGACGGCACGAGAATGCCCGAGATCATGAGCCGGCCGCCGGTCAGGCGCTTCGCCAGGCGTTCGGCCGGCGGGAGGAGTCGCGGCCCAAGGTTCCGGAACGCCCGGGTTCGGGTGAGGGGCGCGAGCACGCCTCGCAGAGAACGGACCAGGAGAGACGCGCGGTGCTGTGGGTGCATGCCGCCAGCATTTCGCAATCCGGGCCCGCGCTCAGGCTGCGGTCACGCTGTGGAGCGCGAGCTGATCGCGTACGCCGAAGGCCGCGTCCCGACCCGCACGGTTCGCACCGATCGTGGAGGCCGAAGGGCCATAGCCGACGAAGTGGATCCTCGGATCGCGGGCGGCGGTGGTGAAGACGTGCGGGTCGCGCGGGGCGAGGAGCTGGATGCCGCCGGCGGGGCTGCGGAGTTGGAGGGGCGCGAGGTGCTTCACGGCGGGTCGGAATCCCGTGGCCCAGAGGATCGCATCGGCGGGCTCGAAGGTGCCGTCGGCCCAGCGTACGCCGTCGGCGACGATCCGCTCGAACATCGGCCGACGCCGGTCGAAGACGCCGAGATCCGCGGCTGCCTGCTCCTGCGGGCGCAGCATCAGGCCGGTTACATGCACGACGGATTGGGGCGGCAGTCCGCGCGCGACGCGCTCCTCGACCAGCGCCACGGCGGCTCGGCCGGCCTCCTGGTCGAAGGGGCCCGTTCGCCAGACAGGCTCGCGGCGTGTGACCCAGGTGACGTCGCCGATGGGGGCGACCTCGCCGATGAACTGCACGGCCGAAGCACCCCCGCCCACGATCACGACCCGCTGACCCCTGAAGGCCTCCGGGCCCGGATAGTCGACCGCGTGGAACTGCCGGCCGCCGAAGTCGTTCGCGCCCGGATAGGACGGCACGAACGGTTGGTCCCACGTGCCGGTGGCGTTGACGACCGCGCGCGTACGCCACGTCCCCGCCGACGTTTCGACGTCCAGCAGGCCATTCGGATCATCGTCGAGAGCCGCGACGCGCAGCACCCGCACCGGACGATGCACGGGCAGATCGAACGCGCGCTCATAGTCCGCGAAATACGCCGGCACCTGCTCGTTCGCCTGCGCCTGCGGGTCGAATGCTGGTACGCGCCGGCCCGGCAGATCCGCGACGCCGTGCACGTCATGCATCGTGAGGCTGTCCCAGCGGTGCTGCCACGCGCCACCCGGCGCATCGTTCGCATCGAGGATGGCGAAGTCGATGCCGAGGCGCTGCAGGTGGTACGCCGCCGACAGGCCTGCCTGGCCTGCCCCGATCACAACCGCCGAGATAGTCATGCAAGTTTCAACTAAATGTGTGGGGGTTTATTCCCCGCGAAAGGCGTACGCCGGGCCGCCGCTCGGAAGCGACGACCCGGCGTACCTTCTCGGGAACAGATCAGCGCTGCAGGCCCTGAGCAGGCACGGGCAGCTTGGTCTCGGGCGTGGCGGGGCGGCCCTGGGCGTGCGGGGGTACGCTGCGCTGGCCGACGCCGCGACCGGGCTCGGGAGCCTTGACCGTCGGCTGCACGAACGGGTTGGCGATCGTGACGGAGCGGAGCTCCTCGTTGATCGTGTTGTCCATGCCGGTGCTCGCGACGGGACCGAAGTCGCGGGCGGTGACGACCATGCGGTCGCCATAGACATCGATCGTGAGGCCACGGTTGATGTCGCGGGTGACGATCTCGCGGATGCCGGAGGTGTTCTCGCCGAGCGCGTCCCATTCGACGTGCATGGCGAGGGTGTTGATGGCCCAGAATCCGTCCGGGTGTCCGGCGGCGGTCCGACGCTGCACGGCCCAGTCGCCGAGCTCGGCCGGATAGTGCGTGTGGCCGTTGAGCATGACCGCGTTCGGGTGATCGGCCAGCATCTCGGTGAGGAGATCGTTGTACTGATAGGCGTTGTGATACCAGGGGATCCACGACGCGGAGTGGGTGTCACCCAGCGG
>CAKUSI010000388.1 GCA_934678955.1 uncultured Austwickia sp.
GCCCCCGACAGCTCGTCGGCGTAGGGCACGGGCACGCGGGTCGTCCATGCGTGCGGCGTGGCGGGCGCGCCGCGATCGGCGATGCGCAGGCGCCGGTGGTCGACCTCGAGCGCGCTGCCCGGCTGCCCCGACAGGGAGTCCAGCCAGGCCTGCCAGGCCGCGGGGTCGACGACCCGATAGGCGTAGCCGAGCTGCGAGGGCGCGCGGCGCACGCCGTCCGGCATCGGGGTGTAGCGGAACATCGCCATCGCGATCTGGGAGCCGAAGCCCGCCGCGAGGCGCAGGGCGAAGTCGACCGGGTAGCTGCCCCCCCGGGAGAGGTTCAGCTGCCCGAGTGCGGGATCCGGCACCTTGAAGTTGGGGACGGGCGGCACGATGCCGGTCTCCAGCGACTTCACCGCCAGCGCGTCCTCGATGCCCGCGCCCATCGCGTGACCCGTGAACCCCTTGGTGTTCGTGATCACGATCTGGTCGGCGTGGGCGCCGAAGGCGTCCCGCAGCGCCTGGATCTCCGCGGCGGCGCTGCCGCCACGGGCCGGGGTGTAGGTCTCGTGCGAGACGAACACCGTCCGCGGGGCGACCTCGTCGCGGCGGTAGCCGCGGGCCTCGACCTCCCGCACGAGCGACTCCATCACGCCGCTCATGTGGTCCAGGTCCAGGCGGGTCGCGTGGAACGCGCTGTTCGCGATGACGGTGCCGAGCACCTCGCAGATCGGCTGCACGCCACGCTCGCGGGCCGCCTCCGCGCTCTCGACCACCAGGGCCGCGGCCCCGGCGCCGACGATCATGCCGTGGCGGCGCGCGTCGAACGGGGTCGCGGCGTCCTCGACCCGCTCGTCGGTGGCCGCAGCGCCTGAGGCGATGAACCCCGAGGTGATCCACGGCAGCATGTGCTCGCTCGTGGCGTCGTCCGCGGACAGCACGATCACCCGCTTGCAGCGACCGGCGCGGATCCAGTCCTCCGCCACGGCGATGGCCTGGGTGGTGCTCGCGCAGGCGGCGTTGACCTGCGTGTTCGGGCCGCGGCACCCGATCAGATCCGCGAACTGGCTGTGCCCCATCGACAGGATCCGCAGGATGAACCGGCGGTCGAACTGGTGGTCCGCCGCGTCGATCGCCGCGCGGAGCTCGGCGATGAGCGCGTCCACCTCCGCGAGGGCGGGGTTGCCGGGGGCGAGCCGGGTCTTCAGCCCCTCCAGGGCCAGCAGGTTCTGGCGCCGCCCCCGGTCGGTGAAGTAGCCCTCCAGCGCCTCGGCGAACCGGTCGTAGCCGGGGAACACCGACGCGAAGATGATCCCCGTGTCGTCGCGCAGGGACTCCGGCAGCAGCCAACGGTCGGGGAGCTGGGTGCCGAGCGTCGTGGTCTTATAACGCATGACTAGCGGGATACCCGCGTCGCGCAGAGCGTCGAAGCCGACCGCGACGGCCATGCGGGTGGTGGTGTCGTACGCCTCGTCGCGTCCCTTGTCGACCCCGTACTGCTGGACGACGTCGTACGGCGCCAGCATCCCCGCCAGCTTGATGACGTCCTGGTCGTTGTCGATCCGCTGGAAGCTGCCGCCGCCGGACTCGTCCTTCACCACACGGGTGATCCGCTGGTCGACCATCATGTCGCGGTAGTGCTGCGGCACCGAGTCGATGAACTGCGTGCCCGCGAGCAGGCGGGCGACGTTCTCGTCGTCGAAGGCGGGCTGACGGCCCGGGAGCCCGAGCGAGGCGCCGGTGACGACCACCGGCTCCGCCGCGCGGCCGGGACGCGGGGCGCCGAGTGCGGCCGCGCTGGGCAGCGCACCCGCCGCGAGTGCGGCGATGGCGGGGTCGGCGCGGTAGACGCCGAGCCCCTCGGCGAGCACTCCGGCGAAGAGCTCGCCGAGCCGCCGGATCGTCTCCTCGGAGATCTCTCCTGCCGGCACACCGCCTGCGGGCAGGCCGAACGCGGTCCCGCTGCCCGACCGGGCGGCGGGCGCCGTCGCGGACGGTGCGGGGACAGGCGCAGGTACGGCCGCAGCCGGGGCAGCCGCCGCGACCGCGGCGACGACCGGGGCCGGCGCTGCGAGGCCGACCCCCGCGGCGTACATACCGCACAGAGCCTGGTTGAACGCCACGTCGTCGGCGATCTTCGGGTGGTTGGTGAACAGGGCGACCACGTCGTCCTGTTCACCGAGCACGTCCTCGACGAAGCCGTGCAGGGCCTTCTTGGGCCCGACCTCGACGAAGACGCGCGCGCCGGCGGCATACAGGGTCTCCAGGCCCTTGACGAACTGGACCGGCGAGGCGATCTGCTTGCCCGCGAACTCCAGCATCGTCTCGCTCGTCGCGTTGGCCGGGTAGAACTCGCCGGTCACGTTGGCGACGATCGGCAGCTGCGGCGGGCGCATGTCGAGGCGGCGCAGCACGCCGACGAACGGCTCGGACGCCGGCGCCACGATCGAGGTGTGGAAGGCGTGGCTGACGGGGATCCGGATCGCGTTGATGCCCTGGGCGAGGAAGGTCTCGATGACCTTCTCCACCGCGTCGGTCGCCCCGCCGACCACGGCCTGGCTCCCGGAGTTGATGTTGGCGACGACGACATAACCCTCGGCGCCGTCGACGATCTTCTGGATCTCCTCCAGCGGCCCGAAGACGGCGGCCATCGCGCCGTTGTCGGCCACAGAGACCTTCTTCATCTCCGCGCCACGGGCGCTCACGGCCTCCAGGGCCTGGTCGAAGCCGAGCGAGCCCGCGGCGACGAGCGCGCCGTACTCGCCGAGGCTGTGCCCCATCACCATGTCGGGGCGGACGCCGTAGGCGCCGAGCATCTCGGTGAGCGCGAGGTCGGTCGCCAGCACGGCGGGCTGGGTGATCTCGGTCTGCATCAGACCCTTGGTCAGCTCCTTGACCGCCGCCTCGTCGGCGGGGTCGGTGAAGATGAACTCCGACAGCGGCCGGCCCAGCAGCGGCGTCATCACCTTGTCCGCGGCGGCGAACCGGTCGCGGACGATCGGCTCGCTGGTACGCAGCGAGGCGAGCATGTTGACGTACTGCGAGCCCTGACCGGTGTAGAGGAAGGCGACCTTCGGTGCCGGGCCGCGGCCCACGAAGACGCCCTGTTGGCGCAGGAGCCGGAAGGCGGCCGGGTGGCCCGAGGCGAAGGCCTTGGTGAGCTTGGTGAGCTTGCCCGCGAGGTCGGCGGCGTCCGCGTAGTCGACGGCGACGCGCACCGCCGCGCCCGCGAGCGCCGGGTCGGGGGCGGACGGCGCCGGGGCCTGCCCTGACTGGGCGGCGGCCAGCACCTGCTCGACCTGACGGAGCACGTCCGCGTCGTCAGCGCCGCCGAGGACGAGGGCGCCACGCAGCGGCGTTTTGCGGGGGCCGGCCGTAGCGACGGGGCCACTCGCGACGCTCGAAGCGACGGGTGCGGGCGCTGAGGGAGCCGCAACCGTCGCGCTCGCCGACGGGGTCGGAGCTGCGGCCGGGATAGCCGCCGACGCGTGCACGCGGGGCTCCGGGCGGTGCCGCCCGGGCACGTGCTCCTCCACCACCACGTGGAAGTTCGTCCCGCCGAAGCCGAACGCGCTCACGCCGCCGCGCCGGACCCCGTCCGGGCAGGCCGAGGCCTCCCAGC
>CAKUSI010000389.1 GCA_934678955.1 uncultured Austwickia sp.
CATGCGCCAGATCACCCAATCCCGCAAGTTGAGCAACGTGTGTTACGACATCCGCGGGCCGGTGATGGAGCAGGCACGGCGGATGGAGGACGAGGGCCACCAGATCCTCAAGCTCAACATCGGCAACACCGCGCCCTTCGGGTTCACCGCCCCCGAGTCCCTGCTCGTGGACATGATCCGTGAGCTGCCCGACTCCGTCGGCTACTGCGACGCCCAGGGGATCGTTCCCGCCCGACGCGCGATCTGGAACTACCACCGCGACAAGGGCCTGCCCGGCATGGAGATCGACGACGTCTACCTGGGCAACGGGGTCTCCGAGCTGATCCAGATGTCCATGCAGGCGCTCGTCGACACCGGCGATGAGATCCTGATCCCGGCCCCCGACTATCCGCTGTGGACCGCGGCCGTCGCCCTCGCGGGCGGTAAGCCCGTGCACTACCACTGCGACGAGGGTGCCGACTGGGCCCCCGACCTGGCCGACATCCGCGCCAAGGTCACCGACCGGACCACGGCGATCGTCGTGATCAACCCGAACAACCCCACCGGCGCGGTCTACCCGACCGAGGTCCTGTCCGCCCTGGTGGAGATCGCCCGGGAGCACCAGCTGCTCCTGCTCGCCGACGAGATCTACGACAAGATCACCTACGACGCGGAGCACACCTCGATCGCCGCGCTCGCGCCCGACCTGCTGGCCATCACCTACAACGGCCTGAGCAAGGCCTACCGGGTGCCCGGCTTCCGGTGCGGGTGGATGGTGCTGTCGGGGCCGAAGGCGCACGCGCAGGACTTCCTCGAAGGCTTGAACATCCTCTCCAACATGCGCCTGTGCGCGAACGCGCCCGCCCAGCACGCCGTCGTGGCGGCGCTCGGCGGCCATCAAAGCATCAACGACCTGACCGCGCCCGGCGGTCGGTTGCGGGCCCAGCGCGACCTCGCGTACGAGATGCTCAACGCGATCCCGGGCGTCACCTGCACGCAACCCGCCGGCGCCCTGTATGCCTTCCCGCGGCTCGATCCCGCCATGTATCCGATCGAGGACGACGAGAAGTTCGTCCTGGAGCTGCTGCGGGCCGAGAAGATGCTCGTCGTCCAGGGCACCGGCTTCAACCTCAGCACGCACGACCATCTGCGCATCGTGACGCTCCCGCACGAAGGCGAACTCGAGGACGCCCTCCGGCGGTTGGAGAGGTTCCTGCACTCGATCGCGGGTCGACGCCTCTGATCTGCCTACCTCGCAGTAGCTTCACACTTTGACATGAATCAACGATTCACCTGCAGATATGTCATAGTTGAACCTGGCCATCATTAACATACCGCAACGCGACTGAAACTTCCCGTTCGCTCAGAACGCTCGTGACGCCGTCGGAGACACGCCGAAGTCCCTAGCCTTTCTGGTATGCCTCCGCATCCCGTCCTCGTGATACAGCACGAGGAGGGGTGCCCGCCGGGTCGCCTGGTCACCTGGGCCGCGGCGACGCGGACGGCTTTGGATGTTCGGCGATGCCACGACGGAGATCCCCTGCCCACCGACCTGCAGGACCACGGTGGCCTCATCGTGCTGAGCGGGCACATGGGCGTCTATGAGGACTCGAAATACCCGTGGCTCCCCACCGTCAAGTCGCTGGTGATCCAGGCGGTCCTGCAGCACGTGCCGTTCCTCGGACTGTGCCTCGGGCATCAGATCGCGGGGCTCGCCCTCGGGGGCCGCGTGGCGGCCCACCCGCACGGGAGGGTGCGTTCCCTCCAAGAGGTGGCCCCGACGCCCGCCCTCAGCGACGACCCGATCATGTCCGTCCTCGGTCCGCACGGCCTGATCGTGCAGTGGAACGCCGACGTCCTGGCCGATGCACCGGGAGGTTCCGTCGTGCTGTCCAGGGATCAGTGGGGCCAGATCCAGATCGTTCGCTTCGCTCCTCGCGCGTGGGGGATCCAGGGGCACCCGGAGGCGCACGCGGGGATCGTGGCCGGTTGGACCCAGGACTGGGAGGTCACGGCGGACGTGGCAGCACGGGACAAAGCGCGCGAGGAGTTCATCGGGCAGATCCGGCGACACGACGCCGAGGTCGAGGCGCGCTGGGCGCCGGTGCTGCGGGGCTTCTTCGACCTGACGCAGCGCAACGGCATCTGGGCGCCAGGGCGCAGCTCCGCCTCTCCACCAGGCATCTGATCCACCAGGCCCCTGAAGACGTACGTCGGGCCCGGCAGGGTCTCCCCCGCCGGGCCCGACGTCACGCAGGACGCGGCTGTCTTCGCGTCAGAGGATGCCGCCCTGCCCGGCGTGGAAGCGCTCCAACTCCAGGGTCAGCAGCTCGACGTGCTCGCGTTCCTCGGCGGCGAGCTCCTCGTAGAGCTCGCGTTCGACGGAACCCTCCGGGCACTCCTCGACGTGCTTGCTGAAGAAGTCGACCGCTCGCTTCTCGAAGCCGATCGCCACCCGCAGCAGGTTCGCCGGGTCTTCGGGCCGGTGCTCCAGGCCGGCGAAGATGGCCGCCCGCGTCGTCTCGAAGTCGGGCGACGGCTCCGGCACCTCGGCGTGGTAGCGCCGCTGCAGCGTGGCGAGGTGCTCGTCCTCCATCTCGGACATGCGGGTGAACAGCTCCTTCAGGAGCGGCTGGGTCGCCTCCTCCGCCGCCTTACGGTAGTACGCCCCGCCGCCGAGTTCGATCTCGAAGGCGGTCCGGATCGCCTCCATCGCCTTCTCGTTGTCCTCGTCGATCTCGCCGGCGCCCGCATCGCGGACCAGATGGCCCTGACACACGGGGCACTGGCCGTATGGGAACGCAAAGCCCTCGGACACCTTGCCGCAGGACTCGCAACGCCAACTCAGCGTCTGCCCGGCGCAGCAGATGTATTGCTCATCGCCCTCGATCGGCTGGTGGCACTTCGGGCAGACCATCCGCGAGTCCGCGGCGACCTCCTCCACCGGCGTCGGGGCCGGGGGCCGAGACTCGGAGGACGCGCCGCGCGCCTTCGGGTCGGAGTCGACCACGGCCTCGCCGGAGAAGGGGGCGTCGGCCGCCCCGGGAACGTGCACGGAGGACGGACCCGCGCCGGACCCACCGGAACTCGCCCCGACCATGGCCTCCTCCTTCACGCTCACCTGGGACGGGTCGAAGGCGTCGATCATCTCGGCCGACAGCGGCCAGGACCGCTCCGGCGTCGCCGCACCGGAGGTGAGGTAGGCCCCGATGGCCTTCGCCGCCCGGCGGCCGGCGCCCATCGCCAGGATGACCGTCGCGCCACCGGTGACGATGTCACCGCCCGCGAAGACGCCCTGCAGGTTGGTGGCCTGCGTGTCCGGGTCCGCGATGATGTTGCCCCACTTGTTGAGCTCCAGGTCGGGCTGGCTCTGACCGATGATCGGGTTCGCGTTCGTGCCGAGGGCGTAGATGACGGTGTCGCACTCGATGTCCTCGAACACGCCCGTGCCCACCGGACGGCGACGGCCGCGCTCATCGGGCTCGCCGAGCTCCATGACCTCGGTCTTCATCCCGCGCACGTTGCCGGCGTCGTCGAGGTAGATCTCGATCGGGGCGTGCAGGAAGCGGAACGCGATGCCCTCTTCCTTGGCGTGGCGCAACTCCTCGATGCGGGC
>CAKUSI010000390.1 GCA_934678955.1 uncultured Austwickia sp.
GTGATGACGAGCTCGCTCACGCGCGGCTCCCTTCGCCGGAGAAGATGTGGAAGAGGACGGCCATGCGCACGCTGACGCCGGCCGCCACCTGGTCGAGGATGAGGGAGCGCGCCGCGTCGGCCGCCTCCGGACTGATCTCCAGGCCGCGGTTCATCGGCCCGGGATGACACACGACCGTGTGTGGTTGAAGCTTGCGCAGTCGCTCGCGGGTCAGCCCCCAGCCGGCGATGTAGTCGGCCTCACTGGGGAAGAAGGCGCCGCTCATCCGCTCGCGCTGGACGCGCAGCATCATGAGCGCGTCGACATCGCCGAGGACCTCGTCGAGGTCGTGCGTCACGTCCATGCCCTGCGCGGCGGGCCACTCACGGACCGCGTCGGGCAGGAGGGTGGGCGGCGCGACGAGACTCACGTGGGCGCCGAGTTCGCGCAGGCAGAGCAGGTTCGAGCGGACGACGCGGCTGTGCCGCAGGTCGCCGACGATCGCGACGTGACGCCCCTCGAGGTTTCCGAGCGCGCGGCGCATCGCGAAGGCGTCGAGGAGCGCCTGGGTCGGGTGCTCGTGCATCCCGTCGCCGGCGTTGAGGACCGGCAGGCCGGTCCACTCCATCGCGAGTTTCGGCGCGCCCGAGGCGGAGTGGCGGATGACGAAGCCATCGACGCCCATCGCCGCGACGGTGAGCACGGTGTCGCGCAGGGACTCGCCCTTGCTCGTCGAGGAGCCCTTGCCGCTGAAGGCCATCGTGTCCGCCGACAGGCGCTTGGCCGCCAGGTCGAAGGACATCTTCGTGCGGGTGCTGTCCTCGAAGAACATGTTGACGATCGTGCGTCCTCGCAGCGCGGGGAGCTTCTTCAGCTCGCGCGTCTGCACCTGGGCCATTTCTTCAGCCGTGTCGAGGATCGTCGTGATCTGCTCGCGGTCGAGTCCTTCGATGCCGAGGAGGTGGGGCAGCTGCATCAGGCCACTCCCCCACTCGCGCTGTCGCTCACCGGACCCGTCACGCCGCCGGGCAGCTGGACGCCCGCGCGGCTGATGAGCACCTCGTCGGCGCCGTCGCGCTCGGCGAGGAGCACGCTGACGCGCTCGCTGCTGCTCGTCGGGAGGTTCTTGCCGACGTGGTCGGCCCGGATCGGCAGGTCGCGGTGGCCGCGGTCGACGAGCACCGCGAGGCGCACTGCGCGCGGCCGGCCGATGTCGTTGAGGGCGTCGAGCGCGGCGCGAATCGTGCGCCCCGAGAAGAGCACGTCGTCGACGAGGACGACGACCTTGTCGTCGATCCCCTCGGCGGGGATCGTCGTCGGCTCCATCCGCCGGGTCGGGTGGCGCCGCAGATCGTCGCGGTAGAGCGTGATGTCGAGCGTCCCGACCGGGATCTGCCGCCCCTCGACCTGCGCCATCATCTCGGCGAGGCGCTTGGCCAGGGGGATCCCGCGCGTCGGGATGCCCAGGACGACGAGGTCGTCGGCGCCCTTGTTCCGCTCGAGGATCTCGTGGGCCATGCGGCGCAGTCCGCGGGCCACGTCGTCGGCGCGCAGGACGACCCGTGCGCCTTCGGGGAGGGTGTCGCCGCCGGGATTCGACGCCGTGTCGGCGGATTCCGCAGGGGCTGCGGTGGAGGGCACTGCAGAGTCGGGCGTCATGACGCGCCTGACCTCCTTCCCCGCCTCACAGGACGGTGGTTAAAGGATGTCGATCGGCCTCACCCTACCTTCCGGCACCCACACCCTTCGTCGCCCGCCCACGCAGCGTCGCGCGGACCTGGGCTGTCGCCGCCGGCACCTCGCGCGACCTCCGGGTCCCCTCTCCCGTCCGGCTTCCTCGTCCGGACACCGCTTCGCCCCACCGGACACCTCCAACTAGGGGTGTCCGGACGCTGGCGAGGAGTCCGGACGAGCGCCAGGTGTCCAGCTAGAGATGTCCGGACGCTGGGTGGGTGTTCGGACGGGTAGCCCGGATCTGCGCGGTGTCGTCCACATGGGGGCGTATCGGATGGTCGGCGTCCACAGCTCGGGGACGCGACGCCGGCGGGGCACGTCGCGTGCCGGGCAGCCTGGCCGGATGGAGACCTTCTTCGAGGCGCTGGCGCTGGCCGGCGGCGGCATCTTCAGCGCGGGTCAGGCCACGGCGCTGGGCATCGACCATGCCGTCGTCGAGCGAGCTCGCCGGTCGGGGCGGCTCGTCCGGCTGGCGCGCGGGTGGTACACGACGGCGGCGACCGGCCGGAGTCCCGAAGCCTGGCATCAGCTGCGCACGCGGGCCGCGATCCGCGCGTTGGGCCCGGGCACGCTCGCAACCCATCACAGCGCGCTTCTCTGCCTCGGCTTGCCGACCCACGAGGCGGATCTGGCCGTCGTACACGTCGGGCGGCGGTCCACCCGCCGTACCCGCGCCGCGCGTCCCGCGGGCGGGTCCTGCATCAACTCCCCGAGGCCCTGGGCATTCCCGGTCTCGTCCCGTCGTCACCGCCGTCACCCACTCCGCACGCGCCCCTGCCATCGGCCTCGACGCCGGCCTCCCCTTCGGCTTCGACCTCTGCTCCCACCTCCGCTTCGGCGTCGGGCCCGGTGGCGTCGTTCCCCGAGTCGATTTCGGTGTCCCCGGCTGCCGCGATCGTCCAGACAGGCCTGCTCAACGGCCCGCGCGCCGCTCTCGTGGCCGCGGACGCCGCGCTGCGGCAGGCGACGGAAGCCGACCCAGCGAGGCGTGGGATCGGCGCGACGACGCCCGAGTCGCTGCAGGAGGCGGTGGCCGCCTACACGCATACGTCCGGGATCGCCCCCGTCCGGCAGATCCTCCGGCTCGCGGACGCCCGGGCCGAGTCACCGGGCGAGAGCCTCTTGCGACACGACTTCCACCTCATCCGCATCCCGGTCGACCCCCAGTTCGAGTTCACGGTAGGGAAGCAGACCTACCGAGCCGACTTACGCGTCCGCGGGACCCGGATGCTCATCGAGTTCGACGGCCTCGAGAAGTACGAGGACCCGACGGAGCATCGCCGCGAGGACGAGCGGCAACGCCGGGCCTGCCGGGACGGGTGGGTCTTCGCGCGGTTCACGTGGCCGGAGCTGGGCAACTGGCCGCTGATCCGCCACCGCGTCGAGACCGTCGCAGCCGACCACGGCATCGTCCTACCGACCGAGGCATGAAGCGGTCGGTGCCGTCGGCCCGGTGGCCGGCACGCGAATGGCTGTCGAGAGGCGCGTCCCGACACCTCCTCCTCCCTCCGGACACCTTCAACTGGAGGTGTCCGGAGGGAGGAAGAGGTGTCCGGACGAACAGCGCGACCCGAAGGCGAGGCACCGCCAAGGACCTGCCCGAAGCAGGAGACGGAGCGCAGAGCAGCGGCCCGACTAGGCTGGCGGCGACCTGACGACGATGAGATGGGCTGGTGCAATGGCTGAGGCAGTGAGTAGTCCGGTTGACCCGACGACGACGACCGCGTGGCGGCGGCTCACGGAGCTGAAGTCGGGGATGCAGCCCGACCTGCGCGGCTGGTTCGCCAAGGACCCCCAGCGCGCGGAGCGGATGAGCTTCACCGCCGGTGACCTCTTCGTCGACCTGAGCAAGAACCTCGTGACCGACGACATCCTGCGCGC